>CAZKKD010000041.1:0-16981 GCA_964553265.1 uncultured Planctomycetales bacterium
GGAGCCCCCCGGCGCGACGAAACGCTGTACGACCTGTAACGCGCCGGCCCGCCGGCCGCGACCTTTGACGCATCCCCCCCGATGGACGGGCAGACCGTGAGCACCGACTGGAGCCGCCGGAGCGACGAGGAACTGGCCGCGCGCACCGCCGACGGCGTCGACGAGGCCGAGCGCGAGCTCCTGCGGCGGCACATGCAGGCCATCTACTGGCTCCCGCGACGGCAGTTCGGCGCCGACGAGGAAGACCTTTCCGACTTTCTCATCTATGCCGTCGAGCGGATCCGCGAACGGAACACCCTCGCCCGCTTCGACCCCGACGCCGGGGCGCGCTTCACCACCTGGTTCGGCGTGGTCATCCGCAACCTCTACCTCGACTACCTGCGCCGTCACAAACACGATCCGGAACTGACCGAACTCGACGCCGAGGGCCTCGCCGACGAGCCGCCGCCGGATCGGGACACCGAGCAGGCCGAACGCCTTCTCGGACGGCTATCGATCAAGTGCCGCACCCTCTTCAAGCTTCTCTTCGCCAACAGCACCTTCCTTTCGCCGGAGGAGCTGCGCTGGATTGCGGAAGCGGCCGACCGCCCCCTGGTGGAGGTCGCCCGGGCGCTCGGCGAACTGGAGGAGGAGCTCCGCGAGCTGGAGGCCGGCATCGAAGAGCGCCGCAGGCGCCTCGACGCGGTCTGCTGGTGGAAGCGCGTCTACGAACGCCAGCTTCATCAGCTCGAACGGGAGATGACGCGCCCTCCGGAGGAGCGCGGCGCGTTGCTGGACGAGACGCACCGGAAACTGATCAAGCGCCGCGAGCAATACGAGCGGCTCGTCGAGGAACTGAGCGGCCCCGCCGGCACCGCGACGACGCCCTACCGCCGGCTGGCCGCGCTTCTGAACATGAAAGAGGGCACCCTCGGCAGCCACCTGACCCGTTGCCGCCAGGCCACGGCGCGCATCCTGGGCGACACGCCCGGCGCCGAGCCGGCCTGAATCGACCCCGGAGGAACCGCCATGGACAGGTGGGCGCTGCTGCAGGTCCTGACGCGATACCTGGACGGCCAACTGCCGCCCGAGAAGGCCGCCGAGGTCGAGGCCATCCTCGAAGCGCGGCAGGAGATCCGCCTGCTCGCGGACCAGCTCCGCGCAGCCTCGGCTTCCGTCCGCACCGCAGTTCTCCGTGCCCGCCATCCCGCCGGGCCGGGGTCCGAAGGCGGTCCGGGCGCCGATTGCCTCCCCGAAGCGCTTCTCCTCCGCCTGGCCGACGGCACCGCCTCGCCCCAGGAAAGCCGCCGTGCCGAGGAACACCTGGCCACCTGCGATCAGTGCCTCGACCGCGTCCTCGGCGACATCCGGAGCGCGGTCAGCATGGCCAAAGGCGACTGGCCCGAGCTGCCGCCGGAGGTGCAGGACGACCGGGCCATCCGTGCGCTCGTCCATGTCCGGCAGCGGGAGCCGTCCAACGAAGCCTGGGAGCACGTCACCATCCAACTGCCCCTGGAGGCGCCGGTCCGGCATCGGGCGGTCTCCGGGCGGCTCGCCCTCGACATCGTGGCCCGTCCCGGCCGCGGGGCTGGCGCGGCGGCGCTGGCCTTTGAACTGCGCGATCCCGAACGCCACGGCCGGCAGATCTCGATCACCGACAACGCCACCGGCCGCAAACTGCTGAGCGGCATGACCGACCGGGACGGGCGCTTTTCCGCGCCCCGCGTTCCCGCCGGAAGCTATACGATTCATCTTCTCGGGTCGCAGATGAAGATCCACCTCACCGTGGAAGGATGACCGCCGCGCATTCGCCAACCGCCGCGCTCTTGCCAAGCGTCCCCGGCTCTGCTATGCAGGACACGGCAGAAACGCTTCCGGCACCCGGACGGCAGGCGGGCCAGCAAACGAAGGGGCAGACTCGTGAACATTCTGGTGGTCGAAGACGAAGCAGATTTTGCCGAATCCCTGCGAAGTGCGCTCGCGGAAGCTGGCCACGACGTCGAAGTGGTCGGCCGGGCTCGCCAGGCCCTCTTCCGTGCCTCCTCGCTTCATTTTGATGTGTTCATCACCAATGTCCTCCTGCCGGATTGGGACGGTCTGAAATGCGTCGAAGCGCTCGCCCTCGCCACACCCCGCCTGCCGGTCCTGGTCTGGAGCGGGATGCGGCGCGAGTACTACGCGGACCGCCTTCAGTCCATGCCGAACGTGGTAGGCACGTTCGACAAGCTGCAGGGGACCGCGCCCGTCGTCGCGGCCGTTGCCGAACTGGATGACCAGCCCGATCTTCCGGCCGGCAAGCTGGCCCGCATCGTCTGTACCCTCGGGCCGTCCAGCAATGACCGGGCGACCCTCGGGCGCATGCTTCTTGCGGGGATGGACGTGGCGCGCTTCAACTTCTCCCACGGAACGCACGACGAGCAAGCCGCACGCCTCCAGGCGCTCCGGGAAGCCAGCGAGGAGTGGAGCCGCCCGGTCGCCGTTCTGCAGGACCTCTGCGGTCCCAAGATCCGCCTCGGCGAGGTGGAGGGCGGTGGCGTGGAGATTGTAAAGGGCAACACCCTTCGCCTGCTGGCCGCCCCCGGCAATGGCACGGCGGAACGCATTTCCATCAACACCCCGGAGATTCTGTCCGACCTGCGCAAAGGCGACCCCGTGCTCCTGGACGACGGGAACCTGGAGCTCGAAGTCGTTGATCCCGGCGAGGAGGAGGTGGTCTGCCGGGTGGTCGTGGGGGGCGCCATGCGCTCGCGCAAAGGCGTCAACCTGCCGGCCACCAACATGCGCCTGCCGAGCGTGACCGAAAAGGACTGGGCGGACCTCGAATGGGGCATCGCCCACAATGTCGACTACGTGGCGCTCAGCTTCGTCCGCACCGCCGTTGACATTGTCCAGGTCAAGGACCGCCTCCGCGACGCGGGCAGCCCGGCCCGCGTGGTGGCGAAGATCGAAAAGCCCGAGGCCCTCCTGCACCTTGATGCCATCCTGGACGTCGCCGACGCCGTGATGGTGGCCCGGGGCGACCTCGGCGTGGAGGTCCGGGCCGAACGCGTGCCCTGGATCCAGCGCGACATCATCCGGCGCTGCATGGAGCGCCGCCTTCCGGTCATCACCGCCACGCAGATGCTGGAAAGCATGACCCACAACCCCCGCCCGACCCGGGCCGAAGCCACCGATGTCAGCATCGCCATCCTGGATGGCTCCGACGCAGTCATGCTCTCGGGCGAAACGGCCGCCGGCGAGTACCCCGTTCAGGCGGTCTCGACCATGGCCGCCCTCATTCGGGAAAGCGAGGCCCACCTGCGCCACAGCCGGGACGGAGCGGACGGCCTCGGCCTGCTGCCATCTTCCAACGAGGTGGAGGACGCGCTCAATGCGGGGGCGTTGCTGGCAGACGTCAACGCCATCATGGTGATGGACATCTGCTGGGACGACGTGCTTCCCCTGCCGAAACTCGAACGTACCAAGCCCGTCCTCTTCGTCACCGACGACTGGACGCTCTACCGCCAGTCCTGCCTCTGGCACGGCGTGGTGCCCATCCACCTCGACGACGTCGGCCCCTTCTCCGAGGTCGGCGCCCAGGCCATCGCCGCGGCCCGCGACCTCGGCGCCCTGCGTGCCGGGGATCTGGTCGCGGTCCTCGAGCACCGCGACAGTCCCTCAACCGCACTGAAAGAACTCGGCGCCCTGCACATCGTCTGTGTCGGCGAATAGTTCGCCCGCAAAGGCCTCCAAAACGGTTGCATCCCCCCCATGGCTCTCGTATAACGTCAGCAGTTGAGCGGCGGACGTACCTTCCGCGCTCGTTGACCGTGCCAGGCCACTCGGAGACGTCCCTTGCGCATCCTCACCGTTGTCGGCGCCCGCCCGCAGTTCGTCAAAGCGGCGATGGTCAGCCACGCGATCCTCCGGCGGAACGACGCGTCGTCCGATCCGCACATCGAAGAGACAATCATCCATACCGGCCAGCATTACGACGATTGCATGAGCCGCATCTTTTTCGATGACCTTTCCATCCCGGCGCCGGCGGTCAATCTCGAAGTCGGATCGGGGCCTCACGGAGAGACGACCGGCAAGATGCTGGCCGGTCTGGAACGCGAAATCCAGCAACGGGCCCCGGACGGGGTGCTCGTCTATGGAGACACCAACAGCACGCTCGCCGCGGCACTGGCCGCGGCCAAGCTGCACGTTCCCGTGGCGCACATCGAGGCGGGCTTGCGCTCGTTCAACCGACGCATGCCGGAAGAGGTGAACCGCGTACTGACCGATCATGTCGCGAACCTCCTCTGCTGCCCGACCGAGACGGCCGTGGAGCATCTTCGACGGGAAGGAATCGAGGGCGGGGTTGTCTTCACCGGTGACGTCATGTTCGACGCCGCCCTCCATTTCGGCGCACTTGCGGACGAACGAAGCCGCATCCTCGAGACGCTCGAACTCGACCGGGCGCACTATCATCTGGCCACCATCCATCGTGCGGAAAACACCGACGATCCCCAACGCCTGCGTGGCATCCTCCGTGCCTTGGGAGAGCTCGCCAGTGCAGAGCCTGTCGTCCTGCCTCTGCACCCCCGCACGAAAGCCCGGATGGCCAGCGCCGGACTCGAAGCGCTCGCCGAACACCTCCGCATCATCGAGCCGGTCTCCTTTCTCGACATGATCCATCTCGAACGCCATGCCCGGCTGATCCTCACCGACTCCGGTGGCGTGCAGAAGGAGGCCTTCTTTCACGGCGTTCCCTGCGTCACGCTTCGCGACGAAACCGAGTGGACGGAAACGGTCGAAGCGGGCTGGAACCGCCTCACGGGCGCCGACACAGAGGCAATTCTCGACGCCGCGAGGAACGCTGCGCCGGGACGCTCCCTCGCAGCCTATGGCGACGGGGCGGCTGCCGACGCCGTTGTGCGCGCCCTTCTGGCCCACGCGGACGCCGGCGCCGATGCCTGAGCCCCCGTCAGCCTCCCGGTCGGCGTCCCGTCCGGACTGCCTGCGCTTCCAGGAACCCACATGAGCGTTGCGTTGATCCTTATGCTGTCCGTCGCGGCCTTCATCCTTTCGGTCCTCTTGACCGGAGCGGTCCGACGGTACGCAATCAGCCGCGACCTGCTGGACCAGCCCGGCCCCCGAGGCGCTCACGACGACGCGGTCCCGCGCGGCGGCGGTCTGGCCATCGTCCTGACCACCCTGACGGTCGGCGCGGTCGCGTTTGCCAGCCTCCCCGACGCCGACTGGCGCTATTTCTGGACCCTCCTCGGGGGTGGCCTGGCCGTTGCCGCCATCGGGTTTGCCGATGACCACGGCCATGTCAGACCGCACTGGCGCCTTCTGGTCCACGTTGCGGCGGCCGGCTGGGCGCTCGCCTGGATGACGCACCTTCCGAATCCGTCCCGCTACCTCGGCCTTCCCATCGCCGAACTGACGCTCGGGGCTGCCCTCTTTCTCATCGTCTGGATGATCAACCTGTACAATTTCATGGACGGTATCGACGGCCTTGCCGCCGTCGAAACGCTCTTCCTCTGCGCCGTCGGCGGCCTCCTCCTTTACCTGGGCGGTGCGACCGCGCTGGCCTGCCTTTCCTGGACGCTCGCGGCGGCGGCGGCGGGATTCCTGGTGTGGAACCGCCCGCCGGCGAAGATCTTCATGGGAGACGTGGGGAGCGGATTCCTGGGGTACGCGGTCGCGGTTCTCATGTTCGCCAGCCACGACCGGGGCCTTCTGCAGTGGGAGGCCCACCCCGTGCAGGAGGCGCAGCGCGCACCGCACATCTGGCCGTGGCTCATCCTCGTCGCCATCCTCATCGTGGACGCGAGCGTCACGCTTGTGCGCCGCATCCTTCGCCGGGAAGCCTTCTGGCGGCCGCACAGCATGCACGCCTACCAGCATGCGGCCCGGCGCTGGGGGCATGCGAAGGTGGTGTTCGGGGTTCTGCTCATCAACGTCGTACTGGTCTTGCCCGCCGCGCTCGTCGCGTGGCGAAATATCGATTTGCGGATCTGGCTGACCGGCGGAACGTTTGCGGTCCTTGCGGTTGTGGTTCTCGCGTTCGGTGCGGGTCGTCCGCAGCCGCCGAAGCCCCAGGCCCCAGCCGGTGAGCGAACGGACGCTGACGCTCCTGTCGATGCATCCGATCCCGCACGCGGACAGGAATGCTGAAGGAGCTCGCCGGTGCCCGACGCTTCCCCAGCTCCGCCTGCGACGGCCGAACGTCTCCTCTCCCGCTTTGCGATACAGTATCTCACCGTGGCCTGGGTCCGCATCCTTTCCATCGCCGCGGTCTTTGTTTACGCGCAGTGGCTGGCGGAGCGGGCGCTCGGTTCCTTTTTCCTGGCGGTGGCCGCGTTCGAGGTGGTGGCCGTCCTGACGGATCTCGGGCTTTCGCCCTATGCCGCCGAGCGCACCGCCAACAACGGCGCCGACAGCCGCAGCGTTCTCGCCCATGCCCCGCGGGTCCGCCTCGCCGGGGCTCTCCTCTACATGGCCGTGCTCCTGGCGGCCTGGGGATTCGCCGGGTATGCGCCGGCGGTGCCGATGCTCATCCTGGCGGTGGCGCTGCTGCCGTATGCGCTCGTCCTGAACGCCCGCGCCTACTGGCAGGGGCGCCGCCGGATCCGCGCCCTCCAGGCGGCCAGCGTCATCGGCAACACGGTCGGCCCGCTTGCCGGCATTCTTGCCGCGGGCATGGGCGCCGGCGTTCTGGGCGTGGCGGCGGCGTTCAGCCTCTCGTTCTGGGTCGAGTGGGCGCTCACCCTGCGCTGGTGCCGCCCCGAGCCGCCGCACGCGGACGACCGGCAGTTCTGGAGCCCTTCCGCGTTCCTCACTCCGGCCCGGGCGGACGCGTCCGCCCCCCCCGGCGCCGCGCTGGTCCGCCGGGCGCTTCCGTTCGGCCTCTTCACCATCGTCTGGTTTGCCTATCTGCGGATGGATCTGTTTCTGATCGAATCCATGGCGCCCGGCCGGCTGGCCGCGTACGGGTTCTGCCTCAAGCTCTATACGGCGGCGCTCAGCTTTCTGCAGGGGGGGCTGCTGGTTGCGCTGACGGACAGCCGCCGGATTCATGACGTCTGGCGCCGCATCCCGATCCCGGGGCCCTACCTTTTCCTGTTGTCCCTTGCCGTCCTGCAGTCGCTCGCCATCTGGGGGCCGAAGGCGCTCGTGACGCTGTTGCCGCCGGCGTATGCGGGCATTGAAATCCCCTGCCGAACGCTCATCTACAGCGGCGTCGCACACGCGGGGGTTCTGGTTCTGGGTACGCTGGCTTTGGGGACGGGGTTGCGCTGCGGGCGCGCGGTGTGGGCGCTCCTGCTGATCGGCATCGGGCTGGTGTTCTGCCTGGCGCGGCTGGAGATGCTGTGGTTCGACGCGGTCTGGCCGTCCTGGAACCGGCTCTTCGTGGACGTCTGCCTGCTGCTGGTGCTGCTCTGGCTGTTTCGCAGGGAGCGCGCGGACGGCCCGACGCCGCCGGCCCGCGACGGCGCGCGCGCCTGACCGCCGGCTCAGCCGCCCGCCGTCTCTTCCAGAACCAGCCCTTCGCCCTCGGCTTCCATGCGCATCTTGTTGCCGAGTTCCTCGCTGGCCGGCAGGGGATACTTGCCGCTGAAGCAGGCGGTGCAGTAGTTGCCCGACGGGCCGCTGGTGGCGTCGAGCAGTCCTTCGATGGAGATGTAGCGGAGGCTCTCGACCTGCAGCGCGCGCTCGATCTCTTCCCGGCTGCTGTTGGCGGCGATGAGTTCGCCGCGGGTCGGAAAATCGACGCCATAGTAGCACGGGTACGCGTTCGGCGGGCAGGAGATGCGCAGGTGCACCTCGCTCGCCCCTCCGTCGCGGACCGCGCGGACCAGCCGCTTCATGGTGGTCCCGCGCACAAGCGAGTCGTCGACCAGCACCACCCGCTTGCCCCGCACCACGTCCTTGACGACGTTGTGCTTCAGGTGGACCGCCCGGTCGCGGCCCGACTGCACCGGGTTGAGGAAGGTGCGGCCGACGTAGTGGTTGCGGATGAGCCCCCGGTCGAGAGGAATGCCGCTCGCCTGCGCATACCCGATGGCCGCGCTGTTGCCGCCGTCGGGCACCGGCACGACCACGTCCGCGTCGGCGGGGTGTTCGCGCGCCAGGTTGACCCCCAACCGCTTGCGGACCAGGTGAACGTTGTCGCCGAAAATGGTGCTGTCCGGGCGTGCGAAGTAGACGTGCTCGAAAATGCAGTGCGCCGGGCGGATCAGGTCTTCCGGCACGAAGGACTCCGACCGGAGTCCCTGCTCGTCGATGATGACGAATTCGCCCGGCTCCACCTCGCGCTCGAAGCGCGCGCCCATCTGGTCGAACGCGCAGGTTTCGCTCGCGAGGATATAGCCCTCGCCCTTCCGTCCGAGGCAGAGCGGCCGGAACCCCTGCGGGTCCCGCGCAGCCATCAGCTTCGTCCGCGTCATGAAGAGGAACGAGTACGCCCCCTTGATGTGGCTGCCGAGGCAATGGCCGATGTTGTTGCGCTTGGCGACGTGGGTCGGCTTGGCCATCAGGTGTACGACCACTTCGCTGTCGGTCGAGGTCTGGAAGATGGAGCCGTAGGCCTCGTATTCGTCGCGGATCTGCTTGGCGTTGGTGAGGTTGCCGTTGTGCGCAATCGCGATGAGCCCTTCGGAGTACTCCATGACCAGCGGCTGGGTGTTCTGCGGCTTGCTGCCGCCGGCGGTGCTGTAGCGGACGTGCCCGATGCCGGCGTGGCCGGGCAGGCGGCGGATGTCCTCGGTCGAGAAGATGCCGCTCAGCAGCCCCATGCCCTTCCGGCTGCGGATGTTGCGCCCGTCGCTGGTGACAATGCCGGCGCTCTCCTGGCCGCGATGCTGCAGGGCGTGCAGGCCCAGGTAGGTCATCGCCGCAGCTTCGAGGACGTTGTAGACGCCGACGATGCCGCATGCTTCCCGCGGATTCTGGCTCATGGGGTGGCTCCGCCTTTTCCGGTCGTGGTTGGCGCCTGACTGGACTCTAACGCTCTTTGGACAGAAACGCAAGCGGATTCCCGGCGTACCGATGGCGCACAGGGGGTGGCTGCGGGACGCACGACGCACACGCAATCCCACTCGCCCCGGCCGGGCCCGCCCCTCCCGTTTCTCGTGCCTTTTTCCGCTTTTTCCTTGCACCGGGACTCGTCGGGCGCAAGATCCAGATCAGCAGATTCCGGCAAGCTGTCACAATGGACCCGCACGAAGGAGATCTTCCCATGCCCGCTGCCCTGCCCCATTCCTACCAGGCCGAACACGGTCCCCGCGGCGCGGAAGGCAGCTTCAGCATGGGGCTGGTCGGGGGCGGCGGCGGGTTCACCCTCGAATCCGGCAAGACCGGCACGCAGGACGTCTTCCTCGGCTATGCCCAGGGACGGCGCATCACAGCGCTCCCGTACTGCGCGGCCGGCGGCCAGGCACTCGACACCGGCATGGCGGACTTCGTTCCGACCGGTGGGGGGCCCACCGGCAGCGCATTCTCCGAGGTAGAGGTGCGCTACCTTCCCGCCGACGCCATCACCCGCGATTACCGTCTCGCCACTGACACCTGGCATACCGATGGGCTCTCCTTCTCCCTCTTCACGCCCGTTGACGGGATTCCGCACCCGGATACGGCACCCGCCTCGACCATGAAGGAAGCGATCTGCCCGGCCATCGTGGGGCAGTATTCCATCGACAACACGCAGGGCAACGAACCGTTGACCGCGTTCTTCGGCGTGGCAGGCCTCGGCAACTTCTGCTTCCTGGAGGACGAGACCGGGGGCGAGATCCTCGGCCTGCACTGCCTCGACGGCACCGGCTTCGCCACCCACGCGGCCGAGGGGGTGCGCACCTTCAGCGACTTCTCCATCGAAAACGTGTTCCAGCGCCGGGCGCCGCTGCGCACCCGCCACCAGGGGTTCGGCGGACTCCTCATTGAGGTCCCGGCCGGGGCGTGCCGGACCATCGACATCGCCTTCGGTTGGTACAAGGCAGGCACGGTCACACTGGGCCGCCATTGCAGCTATGCCTATACGCGCTACTTCGCCGGCCTGCCCGAGGTCCTGGCCTTCGCGCTGGAAAACGCCGACAAGTGGGAAGAAGAGGCCGAAGCCCACGATCGCCGCCTGGAAGCGAGCGGACTCAACCCGCACCAGCAATGGCTATTCGCGAAGTCGGTCCGCAGCTACTGGGGCAGCACGCAGCTCTTTCAGGAGGGCGACCGCTTGCGCTGGGTGGTCAACGAAGGCTCCTGCAACATGATCAACACCCTCGACCTGACCGTCGACATGGCCTTCTTCGAGGCCCGTGAACACCCCTGGCTCCTGCGGAACGTTCTGGACACCTTCGCCGACGAGTACAGCTACACCGACACCGTCCATTTTCCCGACACCCCTGGCACGCCCCACCCCGGCGGGGTCAGCTTCACCCACGACCAGGGCAACCGCAACGTCTTCTCCCCGGACGGCTATTCGCACTACGAACTGGCGGACCACCCCGGCTGTTTCTCGTACATGACGCACGAGGAATTGCTGAACTGGATCCTCTGCGCCGGGATTTACATCAAGGCGGCCGACGACCGGAACTGGCTCCACCGTCGTGCCGGGCTGCTCCTGGACTGCCTGACGTCCATGCTTCACCGCGACCATCCCGACCCCGACCGGCGCAATGGCATGATGGCGCTCGACTCCGACCGGTGCGGCCTGGAGAGCGAGATCACGACGTATGACTCGCTCGATCCCTCCCTCGGGCAGGCCCGGAACAATGCCTACATGGGGCTGAAGTGCTGGGCCGGTTACCTCACCCTCGCCTGGCTGCTCGGCCTGGAAGACGCCGACGCGCACGCCGGCGCCGTCGCGGAGGCCAACGCCGGCGCCACCCGGGCGGCAGGCACCCTCGTCGCCGCATTCGACGACAAGCTCGGTTACATCCCCGCCATCCTGGAAGGCGGCGACACCTCCGCCATCATCCCGGTCATCGAAGCCCTCGTCTACCCGAAGGAGATGGGCCTCGAACACGCGTTGGCGGCCGACGGCCCCTTCACAGAACTCCTTGACGTGCTGGGGAAGCACCTCGATGGCGTCCTGCGGGAGGGGCGCTGCCTCTTCCCGGACGGGGGCTGGAAGCTGTCGGCCAACAACGACAACTCCTGGATGAGCAAGATCTTCATCTGCCAGTACGTCGCCCGCGCCGTGCTGGACGTGGACTTCGGCGACGCCGGCCTGGCCCACGACCGCGCGCACGACCACTGGTGGCGTGTCGGCTGCAAGGAGCACTCGGTCATCGACCAGGTCATCGGCGGCGCCACCGGCGGCACCGGCAGCATCTACCCCCGCTGCGTCAGCGCCATCCTCTGGCTCGACGAAGCGGGATCAAAGTGAGCGGCAGCAGGCCGTGTATTTGCTACTTCCGGCTTTAGACGACGTAGAGCCACAAAAGCGCCGGCACGCCGTAAATCGCAGTCGTGACGAACAGTTTCCGGATCCCGTCATCCGTCTCCAGAAACCGCTCGCCCACAATGCAGGCCACGACAACACTGAACATCGCCCAGAAGCAGGTCGATACCGTTCGCTTCGACTCCGTCCGCATCGCAATCCAGACAATCGGCCCAATCAACAGCAGCGGCAAAACCTTCATCGCGCACCCTTTCGGTACGTTGACGGCGAAACGCCGGCGTATTTGCGGAAGCAGCGGGCGAAATACTGCCCCGTGTTGAAGCCGCACCGCATGGCGATGGCGGTCACGGTCTGGTCGGTGGTGCGCAGGAGTTCGGCCGCGCGCGCACAACGCCGGCGTTGCAGATAGTCGGCCGGGGTGAGCCCCGTCGCATCCCGGAAGGCGGCGTAAAACCGGCTCCGGCTGAGCCCCACCCGCTCGGCGAGCCGGTCGATCACCAGCGGCGCGGCCAGATCGTCGTCCATGAAAGCCAGGGCGCGGCGGATGGGAGCGCTCTCCGGTTCCGGAACCGGAGCGGCAAAGGAACGAACGGCTGCCACAAGGATCTGGCAAATCAGGAGTTGTGTCCACGGTCGCAGAAGCGGGTCCCGGCTTCCCCGCGTTACCGCCTCCAGCGAGCAGCGCAGCCCGTCAAACAGCGACGGCAGCTCCGGATGCGCCCGCACCACGCGGTTGGACGCCTGCGCGAGGCGTCCGTCGAGGTCCACCAGCGTCTCGGCGTCGAACGGGGTGTGCCGCGTCGCGCCGTCCGCGCGCGGGTCGAGCACGAGGTAGAAGAGCGTCCCGGGCGAGAAGAGGTCCTGCGCGCCCCGGTGCGGCACGTCGCGCCCCGTCACACAGACGTGCCCGCCGGTCAGACGCAGTCGCGGCCCGCCGATCACCTCCCAGACAAACTCGCCCTCCGTCGCGAAAGTGATCTCGAAACCGGGATTGACATGTTCACGCAGAAAGCCTGCCTCGCGACGCACCGTCCAGCCCCACTCCTGCAGGAGCGGCATCTCCAGCCATCGCGGGTCCGGACTCAGGCGTGCCGGCGTCGATTCGGCATCTCTATTCATGTGCACAATTGTCCAGAGGATAATGTTGGAAGACAAGAAGATTTCGATCAGTAAGGTACGGCATTGTCGGCAACGGCGCCGGCGGAAGCAACCCGATGCAACCCTTGAGCCGAGGAGCAGCACGATGACCAGCACAGCGGAACCGCAGACCTTCAGCGCCACGGATCGGGAGATCCTCCGCGACCTGGGCCGGCGCGTGGCGGAGATTGCCGCCGACCCCGTCCAGGAAGAGCGCAAGCGCCTCTGGACCGCGCACAACAGCCTGCAGGACTGCCGCCCCATGATGCTTCTGTTCCCGGAAGGCGCGTGGGGCGAACTGATGCCCGGCCCGGATGTCCTGAAATGCGAAGAAGATGCGGCGCGGGGCATCGAGTGGCGACTGCGCCAGACCGTCTACGCGCACGAACACTTCCAGGACGACACGGTGGTCGACGGCGTCTGGAAGGTGGGGAAGGCGGTGCGCAGCAGCGGCTGGGGGCTGCAACCGCGCACCATTGCCAGCACCGAAGCGCGCGGGGCGTGGCACTTCGACCCCGTGGTGCAAGGCCCGGATGACCTGAAGCAGATGCATCACCCCGTCATCGAATACGATGAAGCAACCACCCTGGCCAACCTGGCCCGGATGCAGGATCTGTTCGACGGGATTCTGCCGGTGGAACTGGTGGGCGTGCAGCGCCTCTGCTATCACCTCATGAGCCAGTGGACGCGGTTGCGGGGGCTGGAAGAGGTGATGGTGGACATGTTTACGGAGCCGGAGTTTCTCCACGACGCGATGCGCTTCCTGACCGAGGGGCACAAGTCGGTTCTCCAGCAGCACATCGACCAGAACCTTCTCCACCGCAACGACGACAACACCTACCAGAACAGCGGCGGCAACGGCTGGACCGACGACCTGCCGCCGGCCGACTTCGACCCCGCCCACGTCCGCCCCTGCGACATGTGGGGCACGGCGGAAGCGCAGGAGATGGCGCAGGTCGGTCCGGACCAGCACGACGAGTTCGTCCTCGCCTACGAGAAGGAGCTTCTCGCGCCGTGGGGCCTGAACGGCTACGGCTGCTGCGAGGACCTGACGCGCAAGCTGGACCAGGTCTTCCAGATCCCCCAGCTTCGCCGCATCTCCATCTCCCCCTGGGCGAACGTCGACATCTGCGCCGAACGCCTGAAGGGCGACTACATCTTCTCCTGGAAGCCGCACCCGTCGCACCTGGTCGGCCGCTTTGACGAAGAGGCGCTGCGGCAATACATCCGCCACACCATCGAGGTCTGCACCGCGCACGGCTGCCGCCTGGAGATGGTCCTCAAGGATACCCACACCTGCGAAGACCATCCCGAGCGCTTCGACCGTTGGACGGAGGTCGCCCGCGAGGAGATCGAGCGCGTGGCCTGACCCGCCGACGCTGCACGTATACAGCTTCCCGCCTGGGCCGGCGCCCACCGCGTCGGCCCCGGCTTTCTGTCCACCCCATTGCCAGCCGACGGGAAACCCTCTAAAATCCCGCAACCGCTGCGCAGACCGGCGCGCCCGGACGCCTCCGGGCCCCTCCGCAGCCGTTACCGCCGGGAGACCGAAATGTCCCGCCACTACGATGCGGTCAAAGAGCGTCTTGCATGCGGTTGGAACACGTGGGACACCCGCAGCGTCACCAGCCATGTCCTGTTGCCCGAAGGCGTTGCGATCCAGCTCGGCTTCAAGGACTACGCGTCCGGCCAATGCCTGAAGCACCCGCTCATCGGACGGATGGGGAAGGACGACGAGGAGATTCACCCGGGACCCCACGCCTACGACGGCAGCTACACGGAGCTCACCCTCCGGTGGCGCGGCCTGGAAGCGGTGGTGCAGAGCGCAACGGACGGCGAGGACCTGCTGCTCCTCGTCACGCCCCTGACCAACCCGTTCCGCCCGAGCGCGCTCGTCGTCGAAGCCGCGATGCTGTGGAACCGTGCAGGCGAACTGACCCGTCGCGGGGACAGCCTTCATGCCCAATGCCCCGGCCGCGCCGTCACGGTCCATGTTTCGGGTCCGGTGATCGAGGACCCGTGGGCGGAAGCGACGGGGCCGTACCTGGTCGTTTCGCTGGCCGAATCCGTCGCCGTCTCGACCGGGCGTCCGCGCACCGTCGAGGAAGTCCGCACAACGCTGGAAGCCCGCAAGGTGGACCACCTCCAGGCCTCGGCCGCCTACGGGGCGCTGGCGGAGACCCACCAGGCGGTCCAGACCTGCCTCGCGTGGGACACCATCTACGAACCGGTCAAGGACCGCGTGGTGAGCCCGGTCAGCCGCCTCTGGAACTGCTCATGGGGCGGATATGTTCTCTTCTGCTGGGACAACTATTTCGCCGGCTACATGGCCGCACTCGACCACAAGGACCTCGCCTACGCGAATGTCATCGAGATCACCCGCGAGCATACTGAAGCCGGCTTTGTGCCGAACTATGCGAGTTCGGTCACGAAGAGCCATGACCGCTCCCAGCCCCCGGTCGGCGCTCTCATGGTGCGGGAGATCTACCGCCGGCACCGCGAAGCCTGGTTCCTGGAGGAGATCTTCGACGACCTTCTCGCCTGGAACCGCTGGTGGCCCGAGCACCGGGACGTCGACGGCCTCCTCGCCTGGGGCTCTGACCCCTTCGAACCGCAGACGGGCAACTACTGGGAACTCCACGGCGTCAACGAGCGCTTTGGCGCCGCGCTGGAGTCGGGCCTCGACAACAGCCCGATGTACGACGACATCCCCTTCGACGCGGACCGGCACGTGCTCGAGCTCGCGGACGCGGGCCTCACGGCTCTCTACGCCGCCGACTGCGAAGCGCTCGCCGACATTGCCGACGTTCTGGAACGTGCCGATGAACCCGCCGAACTCCGTGCGCGGGCCGCAGACTACCGCGATCGCCTGCAGGAGCGCCTGTGGGACGAGGACTTCGGCCTCTACTGCAACCGTCGCACCGACACCGACGCCCTGGACCACCGCATTTCGCCGACGAACTTCTATCCCCTCCTGGCGCGGACCGCCTCGCCGGAGCAGGCGCAACGGATGGTGGACGAGCACCTTTTGAACGAGCGCGAATTCTGGGGCGCGTGGGTGCTGCCGAGCATTGCCCGGAGCGATCCGGCCTATCCGGACAACACCTACTGGCGCGGACGCATCTGGGCGCCCATGAATTTTCTGGTCTACCTCGGCCTGCGCCACTACGATCTGCCGGACGTTCGCAAGCGGCTTGCCGAGCGGTCGCGCGCGCTCCTGATGAAGGAGTGGACCGACCGCGGCCACGTGCACGAGAACTACAATGCCGACACCGGCGAAGGCTGCGACGTCGGCAACAGCGACCGGTTCTACCACTGGGGTGGGCTCCTGGGGGTGATTGCCCTCATCGAAGCGGGCCACCTGGCGCCGCCGGAAGCGCCCCTCTGAACCGACCGTGCTGCGCTTGAGAATCACAATCGCCGTGAAGGAAAGGACACCATGGCCACACTCTCGCCCCGCGACCCCCGGCGGCACATCTGGGTGCAGAGCACCAAGCCCGAACTGGAAGGCAAGCTCGGCACCACCTTCAGCCTCTCCAACGGCCTCCTGGGGCTGCGCGGCGCCCACGAGGAGTGCCCGTCGTGGGGGCGGCCCGAGTTTTACGTCGCGGCCACCTACGCCGGCGGCCCGTCGGAGTTGCTGGGGTTTCACGACCCGGACCACATCCTGACGCACCCCGACCGCGTCACGCCCGAGGCGCTGGCCGCGGTCGGGGAGGACGCCATCTGGACCCTCCCGAACCTCCCCTACCCCATCGCCGTCCGCCTCCGCGTCGGGGACGAGACCTTCGACCACGACACCGCGAAGGTGCTGACCAACGAACGGATGGTGGACCTCGAAGAAGCGCGTGTGCAACGGACCCTCGTCTTTCGCGATGGCGCGGGCCGCCGGACGCGGGTGGATTCGCAGCGCTTCGTCAGCTTTGCCGACCCGCCCCTCATCTGCCTCCGGTACCGGGTCCGCCGCCTTGACCACGACGCCCCCCTCTCGGTCGAGGGCTATCTCCACGAGGAGGCGACCAATACCCGCGGCGTGGTGCTGTGGGACGCCGGACGCCGCGTCGAGGACCCCGGCCGCTGCGCGCTGGAGTGCATCACCCGGCAGAGCCTGCTCCACGTGGCCATCGCGCAGGCGGCGGTGACCCGCGAAACGGACGACGGTGCGGTGCTGGAGCTCTTCGCTGTCGCCGGAGAACTTCCCCTCGACGAAGCCCTGGCGCACGCGGAGAAGGCGGCGGCGTCCGGATTCGATGTCTGCTTCCGGGATCACGTGCAGGCCTATGCGGCCGAACGCGAGGCGGGGCGGGTCGAGTTCGACGAGAACACGATGATCACGCAGGGCTTCCAGTACGGACAGATGCACCTGCACATGGCGTTCGGTCCGAAGGCCGACGTCGCCGGCGTGCCCATCAAGGGGCTCACCGGCCACGGATACCGCTTCTGCAACTTCTGGGACACCGACTTCCACATGTTCCCGTTCTACCTGATGACCAAGCC
>CAZKKD010000042.1:0-16750 GCA_964553265.1 uncultured Planctomycetales bacterium
AGCGAAGACACGCCCATCTTCTGGCTGCTCGACCGCGCGTCCTGGGAGCTCGACGGCGACATCACCGGCGCGACCGCGGTGAGCCAGAGCAGTTGCTCCGACCCGGTGGCCACCTTCGACAACGAGACGGAGTGGACCACCGAGGGGGTGATGCACTGGGCCAGGGACGAGCCCGGCGTCAACACCATCATGACGCACAACCTCCCCCGCTGGGCCAGCCACCAGGCGTTCGACTTCCAGTACAAGGGCGACCGCACGCTCGCCGGCGTCTTCGAACGCGTGGACCTGATCCGCACGCTGCTTCGCCGCGAGCCCGGCAAGGCGGAACTGAAGGTCTTCGACAAGCACATCTTCGACGAAACCAAAGCCATCTGCACCGCGCCGAAGCGAATCCTCCTCAATGCCGAGCCGAAATCGGACATCGGCCAGCAGAACGTCTGGACCTGGATGATCGAGGAGGTGCACAGCCGCGCCCGCGCCGAACACGGCCTGGCCGAAGAGCCGCTAGCGCCGTTCGTCGCGCAGAATTACTGGCGGAACTTCAACTACGACTCCTACTTCAAGGACCTCATCCCCGCGGCGCGCAACATCGGGGCGCAGGCGGTCTTCGTCGACAACGTCAACAAGTCCGCCATGACCGAGGAGTGTCCGCACCCCGGCGTCTTCAACTGGAACATGTGCTGCGGACACGAGTACGAACCCGCGCCGCGCCTGGGCGGCCCGGAGAAGCTGAAGGAACTCATCGACCGCACGCAGGCCGACGGCATCCACGTCTTCAGCTGGACCAACAACGACCAGGCGCTCTCCAGCCCCCTCAACAGCTCCGAACGGGACGAGGGGCGCGAGTGGTACGTCAAGATGGAGTGCACCCGCATGAAGTACGGCGGGGCCTACACCAACGTCTTCAGCATCTGGGCATTCGAGTCCGAGGACGCGCGCCGCAACTGGATCGAGAGCCTCCAGGCCATCCGCGAGACCAACGGCCTCAACGACTACCTCTTCGACAGCTTCTACAACCTCGGCTTCATGCCGGTCAACTACAGCCACTGCCGCCCCACCACGCAATGGAAGGAACTCCTCGCCGCGCTCCGGGAACTGCAGGAAGCGGACGTGCACTTCCACATCGAGTCGATGGGCCCCTTCGGCATGGTGATGCACGGCTGCCCGACCTCCTACAGCATCGAGAACATGTTCGCCTGCTACAAGGTCAACCTCGGCAGCGGCTACACCACCGTCCCCGGCAAGCAGAAGCTGAAGCAGACCCTCCCGAACGAGAGCGCCCGGCTGTACTACGTCCTCGCACACATGACCAACCCCGGCATCCCCCTCTTCCTGGACGGGAAGCGCATCGACACCCTCTGGGCCGACGAGCACAGGCGCGCCCTGGCCGACTACAACGAACACTACGGCGAGATGCACCACCGCATCCTGCAGGAGGACGGCCAGGCCGTGATCTGGCACAACCGGGCCGGCACCCGCGCGACGGTGTGGAACTTCGCCGACCGGACCGCCGCACTGCCGGGCACGGTGCGCGACCTCACCACCGGCGAGGCGCTGCCGGCGGCGGAAACCTACACCCTCCAGGCGCAGCACACCTACGCGGTCGAGGCCGACCCGCTGCCGGTTGCCCTCGTCGACGCCTGAGCCCTTCCGCCCCCCCCCCGCAACGAACAGCCTGCGCCCCCGCGGTCCCCGCCGCGGGGCGCAGGCCTTCTGCATGGTTCGAGCCTTTCGACGGACGCGCACACCACCCCGCCCTTCGCCCAACCGACGAGGCAGGGGATTGCCCGGCCGCGGCGGACACGGTAGGATCGTCCTCGAGTGGGACCTTGCAGCGGAACGGAACACCGGATGGACACCATTACACAGGGGCTGCTGGGCGCGGCCATCGGGCAGGCGGGATTCCGTCATCGTCTGGGCGGACGCGCCGTCGTCTTCGGGGCGATCCTGGGCGTGGCGCCCGACCTCGACATGGTCGCGCGCTTCGCCGGGCCGTGGGCGTCGCTCCGCTGGCACCGCGGGCCGACGCATGCGCTCTTCTGGATCGCACTCGCGACGCCGCTCGTCGGCTGGCTGGGGTGGCGGGCCTGGCGGCGGGCGGGACCGCTGCGGGACTGGATACTCCTTGCGTTCCTCGCGCTGGCGACGCATCCGCTTCTCGACGTCTGCACCTCATGGGGAACGCAGATCTTTCTCCCCTTCTCTACACGCCGCGCCGCCATCGACGCGATCGCCATCATCGATCCGGTCTATTCGGCGCCCCTGCTCGGAGCGGTCGTGCTGGCCGCGACGCGGTGGGGGACCGGACGGCGGGCCCGGTGGGTGGCCACCGGGGTGCTCGCCTGTACGACGCTCTACCTCGCCTTCGGCCGGGGGATGAGCCAGCGCATGACGGCGGCGGGGCGCGCCCGGCTGGAAGCCGACGGCATCCGGGTGGAGCGCATCCGCGCAATGCCCATGCTCTTCGGCCTCAACCAGGCCTGGCTCGTGGCCGCCCGCGATGCGACGGGCGACGTGCATGTCGCAACCGGCAACATCTACCGCCCGGATCGCCTGGCGTTCCGGCGCCACGGCACGCCCGAGGACCCGCTGGTTCAGGAAGCGCTGACGAGCGAACCCGGCCGCACCTTCCGCTGGTTCGCCGACGGGTTTGTCACCGCCCGCATCGAACGACGGGCGGACGGGACTGCGGACGTGGTGCTGGAGGACCGCCGGTACGCACTGGCGAGCAATCCCGCCCGGGCGCTCTTCCGGGCGCGGGCCCGCTTCGACGCCGACGGCCAACTGCTCGGAATGGATCGCGGCCAAGCCCGGCGGGAAGCCGGCTTCGCCGACGAGGTGCGCGCCGTCTGGGCCGACCTGCTCGGCGACTGAAGATCCGGGGCGCTTCGACGGCGCCCTTTCCCCCCCCAAGGCAACCAAGGAGACCTGCCCGTGGACAGCACCCACTTCTGCGTCGGAGACGCACCGCTGCTCTTTGTCGACGGCTGGATGATCGAGTCCGTCCATGCCCTCACCCGCCGCTGGCACAAACCCGAACGGCACGCGGACGGCCCCGTCCTGCAGGCCGACCGGCCGTGGGAGCACTTCCCCTACTTCACCTACAGCAACTACTGCGTGCTCCGCGACCCGGCGGACGGGCGCTACAAGTGCTGGTACGAGGACCTCGGCCCGCTCGACGGGCGCGGCGGACACCCGATGCACAACCGCGTCCTCTACGCCGAAAGCGCGGACGGGATCGCCTGGGAGAAGCCGGACCTCGACATCGTCCTCCACGACGGCAAGCCCACCAACGTCGTGGCGGGACACGACCTCGGGCACGGCTCCTCCGCGGCCAACCCCTGGCCGGCGGAGGGGGTGCACTCGGCGGCAGTGATTCTCGACCCCGATCCGCCGCGGCCGGAGGAACGCTTCCGCATGTGGTTCAGCCGCTGCCCGCTGCAGCCGGGCCAGCCGAACCACGTGGTCACCTGCGCCCACTCGCCCGACGGCATCCGCTGGACGCCGTACCCCGAAGCCCCCACCATGGGGTCGAGCAGCCACCACGTCGGGGACGTCAGCTGCCTCTGGTACGACCCGACGAGCCGCGACTTCGTGATGAACACCCGCCACGGCGACATGGGGCAGGCCGCCCTGCCGCCCGGCACGGCCCAGTCGGGGGCGGGCTGGTCGGGGCCGTATGTGCCGCACCGCCCCGACCTCATGAACAAGCGCCGCGTCTTCCAGACCCGGAGCCACGACTTCGTCCACTGGTCCGAACCGCTGCCGCTGGTCCGGCCGGACGACGCGGTCGACAACCTTGACGACCTGCACTACGGGATGGCGCAGTTCCAGGTCGGCCGCGAGCACTTCGGCACGCTCGGCATCTTCCGCCACGCCGACGACGAGATGGAGGTGCGCCTGCTGCACAGCCGGGACGGGGTGCGCTGGACGCCCACCGACCGCGGCACCCCCTTCCTCGCCCCGCGCGGGCCGGGGCGCTGGGACGCGCACATGGTGAGCCTGGTCTGCCCGCCGGTGGCGACGGGGGAGGCGCTCCGCTTTTACCACGGGGGCGCCACCGGCCACCACGACTACTGGATGTCGGGCGCCGAAGACCTGGACCACCCCGAGGCGCGCGACCCGGCCGGAACCGTCCGCTTCGCCATGGGGCTGGCGACGCTCCGGCCCGACGGCGTCTGCAGCCTCGACACCGGCCCGGTGCGGGCCGGCGCCCTGGTGACCCGGCCGGTCCGGAGCGGGGGGACGACGCTGGTCCTCAACGCCCGCTGCCGCGACGGCGGCCGCATCCGGGTGGGCCTGGCCGATGCCGCCGGCAACGCGCTGCCCGGCCGCGCCCCGGAAGACGGCGACGCCTTCACCGGCGACGGCACCGCGCACACGGTCACGTGGGGCGGGGAGACCAGCGCCCCCGGGGCGGGCGCCTTTCGCCGCGTCGTGGTCCATCTCGAGCGCGCCGAGATCTTCAGCCTCCGCTTCGCCTGACCGGACGCGGACGCCCCGCCGGCGGAAGGGGTCTCCGCCTTTTCGCGGAAACGGCTTGACGGTGACGCGCGCACGGGCTACACCACCCCCGCGGGGCGCGTCGCAGGGACGGGAAGCCCCAACCACGCCACAGACGGACGAAAGGACGGGTGCGATGAAGAGCATCAAGGTGGGGCTGATCGGCGCCGGACAGATCGCGTACGGGCACGCGCGCGAACTCAATGCACATCCCGCGGGCGAGGTGGTGGCCGTCGCGGACCCGAACGAAAAGCGGGCGAAGGCCATCGCGAAGCAGTTCGGCATCTCCGAAATCTACAGCGAAGCGAAGGACCTCCTCGCCGACGCCGAGGTCGAGGCGGTCAGCATCGGGGTTCCGAACAAGTTCCACGCCCCGATCGCGCTCGACGCGCTCAAGGCCGGCAAGCACGTGATGCTGGACAAGCCCTTCGCCCTCAGCCTGAAGGAAGCGAAGGAGGTGGTCGCCATCGCGAAGAAGAAGCGCAAGGTCTTCGCCCTCGGCATGAACCAGCGCTTCAACCCCGACAGCCAGACGGTCCGCGCGCTCGTCGACCGCGGCGACCTGGGCGAGGTCTACCACGCCAAGGCGTACTGGCTCCGCCGCAGCGGCAGCCCGAAGTTCGGCACCTGGTTCTGCCGCAAGGACCTCGCCGGCGGCGGCTGCATGCTGGACATCGGCGTCCACGTCCTGGACCTGGCGCTCTACCTGATGGACAACTTCGACGTCGCGACGGTCTCCGGCGCCACCTACAGCAAACTCTGCCCGCGCGGCTTCGGCGAGGGGGGCTGGGGCATGTCCGACCGCGGCAAGCATGTCTTCGACGTCGACGACTTCGCGACCGGCCTCATCAAGCTGCGCGACGGCGCCACCGTGGCGCTGGACGCCTCCTGGGCGCTCCACATGGCTGAACCCGACCGCCACGACGTGCAGCTCTACGGCAGCGAGGGCGGGGCGACCGCCTTCCCGGCGCGCCTCTTCCGTTTCGGCAAGAAGAAGGGCGAGTACGAGGTGGTCGAGCCCCAGGGCGTCAAGGTCCTCTACCCGAACACCAACCGCTTCGCCAACTGGCTCTCCGCCATCCTGGGCGAGGAGAAGCTGATCTGCACCCCGCAGCAGGCGCTCGCCGTCCAGCAGATCCTCGACGGCATCTACGAGTCCTGCAAGACCGGCAAGGAAGTCCGCGTCCAGAAGAAGTAGCGCCACGCCCCACCCGCAGCGCGGCGCCCCATCCGGCCGCCACCGTACGATCCACGCCGCCCCGCCCGCACCTCGCCGGCGGGGCGGCTTCGTTTCGGAGAGGCAGGCCGACGCCTACGGTCCGCCCCGGCGCACCGCGCGGCGGTAGGCGGTGGGGCTGAGGCCGGTCAGGCGCTTGAAGGTGCGGGAGAGGTGGAACGCATCGGTAAAGCCGAGCGCGCGGGCGACCGACTCGACGGTCCGGTCGGTCCGCCACAGCATCCGCTCGGCGGCCTCGACGCGACGCGCACGCACATACGCCGCCGGCGGCGCCCCGAAGGCGTCGCGGAACCGGCGCGAGAAGTACGCCGGCTCCAGGTGGATGGCGGCGGCAAGGTCGGCCACGCGCAGCGGCGCGCCGAGGTCGGCTTCGATGCGCTCCAGCACGGGCGCAAAGCGGGCGCGCTCGTCCCGCCGCCGCCGGACCGCTTCCGGGTCCGCGCTCGCCGCCGCCACCGCCAGGAGTTGCAGGAGGAGCCCCCGCGTCTCCAGCCCTTCGCCCGGCGCGCCGCTGTGCCAGACGCGTGCCAGCCGGCGAAAGAGTCCGGTCACGTGCCCGGGCTCCCGCGGCGTCCGCGTGGTCGGACAGTCGAGGATGCGGAAGAGATCCCCCCCGCCCGGCAGCACCGCATCGAAGTGAATCCAGAGAATGTCCAGCCGCTTCGGGCAGGTGTAGGCGAACGGGGTATGCGCGGGAATCACCGTCAGCCCCCCCGGCCGCAGCGGCTGCGCGACGCCGCCGACGATCACCTCCGCCGCACCGCCGGTGGGCCAGTAGAGCCGTCCGAACGGGGCGGTCGCATTGGTCGCACGCCAATCGACGCCGAGCCGGCTCGCATGCGCGGCCAGCACCCGCACCCGAAGCGTTTCGGCCAGTTCGTCCCACATGCGCCGCCCTTTCCGGCCCGCTGGCGACTCTCCGCCAAATGTCAGAAATATACATGAATAGAACACCCCTGTCCATGGCCGACACGACCGGCATGGAGTAAGGTTTCCCATAGAAGAAGGGAATGTACATGCCTTCGGCTCGTCGAAGGCGAAACGAATCGGGCAAGATTTCGACATGGAGCAGAGGAGGCAGTGATGCACATTTCCGACCACGACCGGACCACCCTGCGCGACCTGGGCGCGCGCATCATGGAGGTGGCCAGCCTCCCCGAGCAGGCCGAGCGCGCCGAGCGCTGGCGCCGCCTCAACCGGCTCGAACCGGTCCGCCCCCTCGTCTACATCAACGAGATCCCCTGGCACGAGATGAACGTCGACGACGAGCTCACCCTCCGCTGCGAAGACCCGTTCTGCCAGGGCATCGAGACCTCGCTGCGCCGGACCCTCTACCAGTGGAACCACATGCCGGGCGACATGGTGGTCGACCCCGTCCTCTACAGCCCTGTCCCGCACACCCCGCAGAGCTGCTACAGCGGCTGGGGCGTGGAGGAGAACGCCGTGCGCGCGGCGGACGGGCACGGCTCGGCCGGGTTCATCCCGGTCATCACCTCCGAGGCCGACCTGGACAAGCTCGGCCGGCCCGAGGTGACCGTCGACTGGGACGCGGCCGCGCGGAACCGCGAGGCGATGGCGTCGATCTTCGACGGCGTCATCCCGATTGAGCAGCGCGGCATCGTCACCCAGTGGATGGCGCCGTGGGACGTGCTGATCCACTGGTACGGGATCGAACAGCTCTACATCGACATGATCGACCGCCCGGAGCTGGTCCACGCGCTGCTGGGGCGCTTCATGGACGGGGTGCACCACGTCCTCGACCGGCAGGCGGAGCTGGGGCTCCTCTCGGTCTCGAACGGGAACCACCGCGTCGGCAGCGGCGGGCTGGGCATCACCGACGAGTTGCCCGGCCCCGACAATCCGCCGGCGCACGTCGGCCCCGAACACCAGTGGGGCACCTCGACCGGGCAGATCTTCAGCGAGGTCTCGCCCGACATGCACGAGGAGTTCTGCCTCCGCTACGAGCGGCCGTACCTGGCGCGCTTCGGCCTCACCTGCTACGGCTGCTGCGAACCGCTCCACAACAAGATGCACCTCATGCGCACCATCCCGAACCTGCGCCGCATCTCCATGAGCACCTGGATCGACGTGGAGAAGGCGGTCGCCGGCGTCGGCGCCGACTACGTCTTCAGCCGCAAGCCCAATCCCGCCGTCCTGGCCGCCGAAACCTGGTCGCCCGCACAGGCGCGGACCGAACTGGTGGACTTCCTCGCGAAAGCCGAGGGCTGCCGGGTGGAGCTCGTCATGAAAGACATCAGCACCGTGCGCAACGAACCGCAGCGCCTCTGGGAGTGGGAGCGGATCGCCATGGACGCCGCCCGCGCCGCCGAAGCCGCCTACGCGGCCTGAAGGCGCCTGCGCCGCCTGAAAGCGCAATCGGGCGCCGCGTCAGCCGCGGTAGGCCGACGGCAGCACCCCGGTGTGCCGGCGGAAGAGGCGGGCGAAGTAGTCGGCGTGCGGAAAGCCGAGGAGTGCGGCAATCTCCTTCACCGAGAGCCGCGTGCCGAGGAGGAGCTCCTTCGCGCGCTCGGTCTTGCGCTCCAGCACCACCTGCCAGGGGCTGCGGCCCGTCTCGGCCTTGAAGCGCCGGCAGAAGTGGTGCTTCGAACAGCCGGCCCGCGCCGCCAGTTCGTCCAGGCTCTCCACCGACGCGTCCGCGAGCGCCAGGAGTCCCCCGCCAGCCGGCGCGACGCACTGCCGGACGAGCTCGCCCAGGAGGGCATGGAGCGCCCCGGCCGCGTCCCACGGCATCCCGGCCCCGGTCCGGCCGAGCGTCTCCAGCACCGCGGCGAACCGCGCAGCCAGGGCGCGCGGTTCCGGCGCCGGCGCCACCGGCCGCGCCCCCGTCCAGCCCGCCGTGCGGCAGAGCGCCTCCCCGTGCGCGCCCTGGAAGTGCACCCAGTGGATCTCCCACCCCGCTTCCGGGTCGCAGCCGTAGCTGTGCGCGATCCCGGCCGGGCAGACCAGGAGATCGCCCGGCCCGACCGCTGCCCGCCGCCGGCCCACCCGCGCCCAGCCCCGCCCGGCCAGGCAGAGAATCAGCACCGCTTCCGGCAGCACCCGCGTTTCCAGCGCGTGCGCCCGGGTCCACCAGTGCCCGGCCAGGAGGCAGTGCGCCCCGAGCGCCTCGATCCCGGGCGGACGGGGGCAGCTGCGCGTCAATGCGATGGGCGGGTGGCGGCGAGGGTCCGGCATGCCGACAGGATAGCAAGATTGTTGGCTTCTTCGCAAGAATGTTGTCTTGAGAATTGCATCCTGTTTGATTCAATCGGGTTCTGACGCGCAACGGATGCGCAAGAATGTCTGCCTCAGGGAGAAACCGGGATGAGCACCGAGACGCTGCCGAAGGAAGAGATCGAGCACCTGCGCGCCCTGGCCCGGCGGCAGGCCGAGATTGCGGCCCTGCCGGTGATGGAGGTGCGCAAGCGCATCTGGACCGAAACCAACGACGCCGTCCCGGGCGCGCGCCCGCCCTTCGCCATCGAGAGCTGGACGTTCGACCGCGACTTCCTGCCGGCGGATCTGCTGCAGTGCACCACCCGCCTCGGCCGGGGGCTGGAGGCCGGGTTCCTGCGCCACATCCGCCATCACGAGATCCTGAACGACGACCACGTCTGCCCCGACACGCTGGACATCGGCTGGCATGTCGCCCTCGACGAGTACGGCATCGAGATCCCCACCCAGCACGCGCAGGACAGCGAGGGGAAGACGCTCGGCTATCACTTCGACTGCCCCATCAAGGACCTCGACGCCGACGGCTTCGCCATGGTGAAGCCCAGCACCTTCTCGGTCGACCGGGAGGGCACGCTCCGGCACAAGGCCTTCCTGGAGGAGATCTTCGGCGACATCCTGCCGGTGGTCATCCGCAGCGGGGTCTACGGGCGCACCAACCTGACGCAGCGGCTCATGCGGCTCATGAGCATGGAGACATTCTTCATGGCGATGTACGACTGCCCGGAGAAGCTCCACGGCATCATGCGGCTCTTGTGCGACAATGCGCTGCGGATGTGCAAGTGGGCCGAGGCGGAAGGGCTCCTGGTCCTCAACAACGAGAACCAGTGCACCTGCGGGACCTGCTACAACTGGACGACGCTCCTGCCGAAGCGCGAGGTCGCGCCCGGCGCGGTGCGGCTGTCGGACATGTGGGCGGGGATGGACAGCCAGGAGACGGTGGGGGTGAGCCCGGAGCTCTTCCACGAGTTCTGCTTCCCGTACTACCGGGAGCTCGCCGAGCTCTTCGGCCTCGTCTACTGGGGCTGCTGCGAGCCGGCCGACCCGATCTGGGAAACCTCCCTCCGGCGCCTCCCGAACCTCAAGGCCGTCTCCATCAGCCGCTGGGCCGACCAGGACTTCATGGCCGAGGCGCTGGACGGCGCCGGCATCGTCTACTCGCGCAAGCCCGACCCCAACCTCCTCGGCGTCGATCCGAAGCTGGACGAGGCGGCGTGGGCCAACGAGATCCGCACCACGCTCCGCGCGCTGGAGGGGAAGACGGCGCCGCTGCAGTTCGTGGTCCGCGACGTCTACAGCATGCACGGCGACCTGGCCAAGCCCCGCCGCGCCGTCGAGATCGCCCGCGAAGAGATCGACCGCATCTACGGCCCCGTCGAGACGCCGGCGTAGGGGAACAACGGCACCGCCGTCGCATGGCCATCATGCCGGCCGCTATGGCACCGGCGGGATGCCGAGATCGGCACAGATTTTCCGAGCCAGCAGATCGACGATTTCGGTATGCCGGGGAATGGCGGAGCGTCGCGAGCGATCCCCCGAAGACCACCAGGAATGCTTGCCGCCTTCGCGCAACAGGAAGCAGCCGTGCTTCTTGAGATGCGCAAGCAACCGGCGACGCTTCATGCGGAGATGGACTCTTCCGCGAAACCGGGCTCCGCACGGGAGCGGGCGTCTTCGCGGTTCAATTCGATCATCTCACCGAGCGCTTCCTGCAGCGACGCCAGGAGCTCCTCCCGGGAGCGCTCCTGGCAGTTCACGCCGGGGATCTCTTCAATCCAGCCGATCCACCACTCCCCGCTCCGCTGCGTCACCGCCGTGTAGGTGTTGGACATGCCGGTGCTCCTTCGTTTTCGATGCAGCCCAAACCTGCATCCGGGCAGGCCATGCCTTGGCGCGCAGCCCTGTCCGCATGCAGAATACACGCTTCCGGGGGCCTTTGCAAGTACGGCGCCACGGCCAGGGAAGGTCTCGCAAGAACGAAGCGGAGCCGTAACCGTCCTCACCCCGCGGCGCGGGTACAGGCGGCGAAGTCGGCGGCGAGGGCGTCCTCGTCGAGATGGGGGCCGATGAGGACCAGCCGGCTCTTGCGCGTCGGCGTCCCGGAGAAGGGGCGGCGGGCCCACCCGCCCAGCACCCACTCCTGGTAGACCGTCCCCTCCGGCAGGAGCAGCGTCCCCTTGCCACGGAGCAGGCTCTCCGGCAGCGCGGCGAGAAAGCGGTCGAGCGCGGCGGGGTCAAGCGTGCCCTCCGCCTCCAGGCTCACCGAGTAGACCGCCTTCGGCGGCACCTCCGCCAGGGCGCGCTTGGCGCGCCACTCGGTCTGCGCTTCCAGTTCGCCGAGAATCCGGTCCATGTCCACGTCCCCCTGCACCGCGACGTGGACGGGCGCGCGGGGGTTGAGCTCGTGGAGCTCGCGCTGCAGCTCGCCGAGGCGCCGGCTGTCGACGAGGTCGGCCTTGTTCAGCACCAGGAGGCTCGCCTCCTCCACCTGGTTGGTGGCGGCGGGCAGGGTGGCGCGCACCTTGTGAAAGTTGGCGGCGTCGACGACGCAGACGTTCTCCGCGACGCGGATGCGCCCGTCCAGCGGCGGGCCGTAGATGTAGCTGCCGAGGTCGCTGGTGGCGGCGATCCCGGTGGCTTCGATGACGAGCAGATCGAACGGCGGGTCGGCGGCCGCGGCGCCGTCGAGCGCGGCGAGAAAGTTATCCCGCGTGCAGACGCAGAAGATGCTGCCGGCGTTCACCTCGTGGATGGTCTCGGGCCCGGCGCTCACCAGCCCCGCGTCGATGCCGGTCTTGCCGAACTCGTTGATGATGAGGCAGACGCGTTCCGGGCGCTTGCGCAGGTGGTCGAGCAGCTTGTTGAGAAACGTGGTCTTGCCCGCGCCGAGAAATCCGGTGAGAAGAATCGTGGGCAGGCGGGCGGGGTCGGGCGTCATGGGTGGTCCTTTCCTGGCGGCGGAGACGATCCCGGCCGGCCGCCGCCGCCCCCCGTGCGTCGCCTGCGCACGGGACCAACGGGCGGCGGCGGACCGGCCGGCACTGCACTCCCCGAAGACGGGTCCGCCGGTGTGCGGCCCCGGCGGCGGGCCTTCCTTCCCCGACTGCGCTGCGGTCAGGTGAGATCCTTCAGCCACTCGCGGACGGCCGCCACCTCGGGCGTGCGGCCCTCGCTCTTCAGTTCGTACTTCGACAGGATGACCGCCGGGAGCCCGAGGGCGCCGAACTGGCGGGCCGCGTCCGCGTCGTTGCTCAGCTCCAGGTCGACCTCGATGCCGGTCTCGGTGATGGCCTTCTTGACGTTCTCGACGGCCGCGGCGCCGGCGGGATCGTTCTCGTCGGCGAAGATGCGGATGCGCGCACGCTTGCGGCGGATGCGGATCTTCATCTTCTCGTTGATGCGCTCCTGGATGGCGCGGATCAGCTCTTCCCGGCGGGGGATGGAGCTGACGAACCGGATCTGCCCGTCGATGCAGATGGTCGGGATGTTGCGCACCATGAGCGAGGTCATGAAGGCGACGCTCTCGCGGTACTTCACCTTGTGCTCGCGCCAGACCACGAGGTCCTGGAAGGCGGGGACGACCTGCTTGACCGCCTCGACCATGTACTGGCAGGGCGCACAGCCCTCGCTGTCGAGGGTGATGACGTCGACGATCACCTTGTCGGCGCGGCCGTACTCGCTCATGTCAAAGGCGGCCTCGCTCTCCTCGGCGCCCGCGTCGAGGAGCTGCTGCGCCACCTCGCGCTTGTAGGTGTCGTGGATCACCTCGGCGACGGCGATGACGTTCTCCTGCGGGGTGGCGTAGGGCATGTCGCAGCCGGGGGCGAGGACGTAGCCGGTCGTGCCGCCGATGTTCATGCACTCGACGGCGTGGGCCGCGTTCTCCTCGGGCGAGCCCATCAGCATGACGGTGGTGAGCCGCATGTTGCCGCCGAAGCTGACCTTGCGCTCCAGGCACTGCTCGCGGACGTAGTCGAGGGGAATGTTCTCGTCGATGCTGACGTTGTCGGGGCCGGTCTCGGCCATGACGACGATGTTCTTCTGCGCATGCCCGCAGACGAAGAAGCTGCTCGCCGCGCCGCGGCTGCGGATGTGGCTGAAGAGCGCGGTACACGCGGGCGTAACGAATTCGCGGAACTGGTCGGGTCCGATCTGGCTCGTCATCGGGTCGACGACGGCAATGATGTCGCAGCCGTTGTCGATGTAGCCATCGGCGAGGACGGTGACGACCTTGCGGCAGTAGTCGATGAGCTCCAGCACGCCGTCGGGATTGTCGTACATCTCCATGAAGAGGTCGGCCCCCGCCAGGTGCATCGCCAGGGTGAAGGGCCCGGTGATGAGCCCGTACAGCGCGATGTCCGGGTGCGCCTCGCGCAGGCGGCGGGTCGCCTCCAGGACGATGGGGATGCGCCCCTCGTCGAGGGACGGGATGCGCCGCTCGTTGCGCCATTGCTCCTCGGGGAGGTGGTCCTTCACCGAGGGCGGGTTTTCGTCGGCCCACTGCAGGCCGCAGCCGAGCGCCTCGGCCTCGATCTGCAGGTCGAAGGTGACGGGCAGCCCGTCGGGCTTGTAGAGCTCCACGGCTTTCGACTGCGCTTCGACCATCAGGTCGGCGCTCTGGAAGTACTCCTCCGCCGTCTTGCCGATGAGACTTGCACCGTGGCAGCCCACGAAGGGCACCCAGGGAATGCGGTCGGTGGTTTCGCCGCGAATGGCCTTGAGAACCAGTTCCTTGCCCGTTGCTGTCGTCGCCGTCATGGCGGGTCGCTCCTTGCTGTGGCCGCACGAACGCGGCATAGGGGGCCGGGAGCCTGGTGTCTCCGGCGCAACCCGCACCGGCGCTCCCGCGGTACAACCGCCATCTTTACCACAGCCGGGAGAACGGAATCTTGCAACGTAAGCGCAATCTTTTGTAAAATCATGCGCACTGAAGGCGCTGTACGCCGATGCACGGATGGCAGGAAGAGAGGGCGAGGCCGCGGGAAATGGCCCTCTATTGCACATCAGGTGATGACAGGAGAGGGACGGCCACGGTCCTCGACAGGGCGCCGCAATGCTGCGGGAGGCTCCGCTTTGAAAAAACGTGCTGAGAAAAGCACTTCACCAGCCCCCCCGCCCCCCCGCGCTGCCGGAGCGCCCGCCGCCGCACAGGCTGCGCTCGGCCCGTCCTGGCGGAAGGAGACGGGCCTGCGCCTCGCGGGCGTGGGGCCGGACGGCGGGCGCGTGGCCGGGCCGGCCTGCTGCCGCGCGGGGGAGACCGGCGGCTGCGCGGCGACGCGGCGCTTTGCGGTGGAGGAGGCGCTCCGCTGGGGCGAGGCCACGGTCTGCCTCTGTCCGCGGGGGCGGATGATCTGGGCGGCGCCGCTGTTGGACAACCAGGCGCTCCGGGGCGGCCTGGTGACCAGCGTCACCGAGCGCACCGTCTTCCCCGACGATACCGGCCGCGCGCGCCTGGACGTCCGCGCCGCGTGCCGGCGCCTGCGCGAGCTCGTCGAGGCGGAAAACCGCACCAACGCCGCCTACCTGGCGGCGCGACGGGAGGAGTACGCTCACGAGCAGGAGCGCGCGCACCTGCTGCACGACCTCAAGACCCCCGTCCACGGCGGGGTGCGCGAGGTCTACCTCGCCGAGGAACCGGCCGTCATCGCCGCCATCCGCCGCGGCGACCGGGCCGCCGCGCGCGAGCACATCAACCGCATTCTGCTGGTGATCTATCACGCCGGCCGGGGCAAGCTCCCGCTCCTGAAGAGCCTGGTGATGGAGCTGGTCGTCAGCATGTGCCGGACCGCCGCGGAGCTCGGCGGCGACCCGGAGGCGCTCCTCGGCGCCAACTTCGACAGCATCGCGGAACTCAGCACCATGCGCGACGAGCACGCGCTCAGCCAGTGGCTGGTGCGCATGCTGGACCGCATCATGGACGCCATCCGCCTCCACCGTCACCAGCCCACCGCCCCGGTGGGCCTGGCGCTGCGGTACATGCGCGAGCACCTGGACCGCGACATCGGGCGGGACGACGCCGCGGCAGCCTGCAGCCTGTCGCCGGCGCACTTTTCGCGCCTCTTCCGCGCCGAAACGGGGCGCACCTTCACCGACGTCCTGAACCAGCTCCGCGTCAACCGCGCGCGCGAACTCCTCGCCGGGAGCGATCTGTCGCTCGTGGAGGTGGCGCTCGCCTGCGGCTTCGAGGGGCAGAGCTACTTCACCAAGGTCTTCCGCCGCTATGTCGGCGTCCCACCGGGGCGTTACCGCGGCAGCGAAGCAGGCCAACCGCAAACGTCCGACACAAAAAACAACCGGGAAGCAGGCGGGCGCACCTCTTAAAGATATCTTTTTTGAATTGCCATATCTTTTTTGAATTGCCAGTGCATGCTTTTCTGCTATAGTATTGCAAGGAGGGTAATTTGGTCTGGCACAGGCCCCGAATGCTGCGCCAGCCCATGTGGCGCTCAAGCCCGATTCGGGGTGCAATCCGGCCGGTTCAGGCACGGCAGGAGGGCGATCATGGCGGACACTTCGCGCATTTTGTCACGATCCGACCTTGGAACCGCAGGCAGCGCCGGGCGGGAGCCCTCGCGCTGTCATGGCTTTACATTGGTAGAGCTCCTGGTGGTGATCGCCGTCATCAGCGTGCTGGCGGCGCTCCTGCTGCCGGCGCTGGAAAAGGCCATCGCGACGGCTCACCGGGTGAGCTGCATGTCCCAGATGCGGCAGCTCGGTCTGGCCGGAGTTCTTTTCGCCAACGAACACGACGACATCCTCCCCCTTGCCGGCCGGGATCAGTACTTTTTCAAAGAACAGTCCTGGACCAATCCAGCCACGAACGTGACCCTCTGGTCCGACAACACCGCCCGCCTGCGGCACCTGTGGGACCTCGGCTACCTTGAGACCGGGATGGATACCGACGGGTATGCCCCGGACGGAGACGTGCTCTTCTGCCCCGGCCGCGGCAACCGCCGGCACCCGCGCGGGGGAACGCACAACCAGAAGCGTTATCCGGACTACTGGATGGTGAACGGCAGCCAGGCCATGCGGCTCAGCGAGTCGGGGACCACCGGGACGGTGGATCTCTTTTACTATACCAAGCTCAACCTGCTCACGCCCCGCGACGGCGTGCCCGCCCCCCTCATGATGGACGAGACCATGGTGGAGGGCGAGGTGGGGTGGAACGGCGCAAACATCGTGAGCACCAGCAAATGGTTCGAATGGCACAGCGGGGTGAACCATGCCAGCGTCGACACCGGTTCCGAACAGACCAGCGATCAGTTCCGCCCGGGGATGCACTCCCGCGCGACGGGCGCGAACGCGATCTATGCCGATCTCTCCGGCAAATGGATCGAATACGCATCCATCAACACCGACTACAACTGGGTGGGGACGCACCCGGCGTACAAGATCATCTACTCGCTGCCGACGGGGCACCCGATGATCGGCACGCACCGCTCCTTCAACGGCAATGGCGACTGGGCGCACCCGGACTACGGCTACCTGATGTCCCGCTACTGGTTCGAATGGCTGCCCGGCTGCAGCGGCCACGGCTACTGGCGCTGGGGCTACCAGCGTCCCGGCGCAGCATTGCGCGGCAGCCTGTCGGCCGCAAAGATCTTCTGAACCCTGCTGTCCCACCCCGACGAGGATCAGGAGATAGCGACGGCATGGTCCCTGCTCTGAGCGGCGCCCCGACCCGCCCCCACAGTGCGGACGGGTTGCCTTTGCTGTCCCGACAGAAGGAGCCCATCATGCAGACACGCCCTCTCCGGTTGGTCACCGTCCTGTTCGCGT
>CAZKKD010000043.1:0-16631 GCA_964553265.1 uncultured Planctomycetales bacterium
CCGCCGGCCCCGCTCCGTGCCGCGCGCGCGTATGACCCAGCGGTTTTCGTAGCCGCCCGTCTGACTCACGGTCCGCTCCTGCAGGGGGACCGAATCGACGAATGGCGGGGCATGGCGCTGGATCGTCTCGTCCCGCTCTTCCGGCGTCATCCGGTTCTGCCGCTCCATGATCTTCTGATGCAGTTCGGGCGGAACCGGTGTTTCTTTGTCCAGGGACTGGAGCGTTGCTAGCTCTTCGGCGCTGAGCTCGCCGGAAGCGACCATGTCCTCGACCACGATCCCGATGACAAGATCCGGGTTCTTCTCGATCTCGGCGGCGACCGCCGGAGCCACCCCCCATTCGACGATGAGGATCTTCCCCAAGAGGAGGCCGACCAGCGCCATCGCCGCCGCCATGCCGCCGAGGGTGGGTCCCTTTTCCGCGCCGGAGAGGACAGCGCCAAGCCCCGCCGCCGCACCGATGCCCCAGGCGATGAAGCCGAGCTCATACCCGGAATGGATGGCAATGAGCGCCCAGAGGGTGCCGCCCAGCACGGCGGCCACCGCCGTGAAGACCAGCGCCAACCCCAGTCGCCCACCCGCGGCGGCCGGATCGGCGGCGGCAGTCTCGCTCAGATCCACGGCGCGGTCCCCCGCGGCGCCCTGGCCGCCCTCCTCGTCCGCAGCGCCCTTCACCTCGGCATTGTCGGTGGACGCTTCTTCTGACGGACGGAGTTCGTCGTTCCCCATGCCCCTCCCCTTTTCTCGTCTGCGGTTGCCCGGTTGTGGCGGCGCTGCCCGTGTGCGGTTCCCTATCTACATAGCGAAGCGAGCCGGGGGCGTCAAGGAACGCGAAGCGGTTTTCTGCGGCATCACATTGAATGGCAAGGGGTTGGAAGTTGTCCGCAGCCGCCTCGCCGGCCTGCCGGCTCCCAGCGTCCGGCGCGGATCGACGCGGGGCGGCACAGACCCTCACGTCCGTACCGCCCCGTCCATTCCGGCTTCGTTGTGTCGTGTCGAGCGTCAGATCACTTCCAGCGCGTCCCGGTCGCCGAGCGTCGGGAAGGGGGCGTGCGGCTCGGCCTGGTACCAGTAGGCGACGCTGGCGATGTCGTCCCGGAGCGGCAGGTACCGCCCTTCGCTCCGCCAGCCGAGCGCCTGCATGGTGATGCGCAGATCCTCGCGGAAGCGGACCGGATCCATGACGTGGAAGCGGTAGAGCCCGTGGCGGTTGCCGGGGCGCCCGTCGCAGTTGCCGAGCGGATAGCCCAGGTACGGCGCGCTGAACGTCTCGCCGAACCCCCAGGCCCCGCCGAAGTAGTCCTCGGTGCCGGTGCCGCAGAGGGTTGGAAACGCGTCATCCCCGTCGAGGAAAAACTTGATCTCTCCCTCGCCCCACCACCCCTTGCTGTTCTGCTGCCAGGCCATGTAGGTTCCGACGTACTGCCCCCGCCCGCGCACGCCGTCCAGGATCGTGTAGTCGGGCGTCTCCGGCAGCGGATTGGTGCGGTGGAACTGCGCATGGAACTGCGCCTCGTCCTCGCCCACCGCCCCCAGCGCATAGGGGATGGCGTAAAAGAAACCGCCCGCATCCTCCGGCCCGCGGTGCTCCACGGTGATGCGCGCGCGCTTGCGGAACGGCATCGGGAAGTAGCTGTTCAACCCGCCGGTGGGGTTGACGTTGATCGGGAGCGCCAGCACGTTCGCCCGCTGGGAAAAGCCATTGCAGAAAAAGTCCCCCAGCGGGCACTCGACGCTCGGCGCTTCCTCCCCGTCCCAGTACATGCGCAGGATGAGGTCGCGGAACTGCTTCTCGTGGACCGTGATCCAGATGTGCTGAATCCGGCCGGGCCCTTCCACATCCATCAGGGTCGTGGTCTCGCCGGCGGGCAGGGTGATGCAGGGGCGCACCTTCCAGCCGCGGCCGAGGTCGCGGGCGCAGCTGTTGGGCCCGGTCCAGCGTTGGCCGATGCGCTCCACCTCCGGCTGGGGCGTCGCCGACACCTCCGCCATGCCGCCCTTGCCCTTTTCGCCGTAGACGTTCTCCGCGGTCACCATACGGGTCTCCGCGTCCGTGATGCGAGCCAGATTGCCCAATCCCATGTTCGCGCCATCGAATGCCATGGTCATTCCCTTTCCGTTGCGAGGCCGGGCCTTCGTCTCAACTGTCCAGAATCCATCGACTGCACCCGAAACCGTACCCGACGCCGTCCCGGACGAAAATAGCCGGAATTCTCCTTTGTTTGCACAATCTTATGGTTTAGCCTATGGCAAGCGCCGGAAACGAGGCAGGCCGACGCGCTCATGCAGCACCCGGATGCGTGCTGGCCGTGCGGTTGTGCAGGCATCCGTGCCTGCGCAGTCGACCCCGAAGAGACGCTGTCGGGGCAGACAGCCGGAACCGAACGGGGAGCACCGCCACGATGGCAAGACGCCGCGAACGGACCGAAGCGCGCGGAAGCATCCGTTATTTCTTCGCCCATCCGCCGGTGGACGGGCCGGCCTTCAGCATCCACGGTCTCGGCATCCGCGAGGCCATGCCGCCAGGCCTGGTGGACCGGCCTGCCGGAACCGGCGACTGCCTGTTCATGCTCTTCCACGACGCGGTGGAGGTCGGGCTCGAGGCCGGGCCCACCCGCCTCCCGCCGGGGCGTCTCGTCCGCTGGGCGGCGGAGGACGGCCACCTCTACGGCAATCCCGTCGCCCCCTACACCCACACCTGGATTCACTGCGACGGGACGCGGGTGCACCGCCTGCTGGATGAACTCGCGCTGCCGCTCCGGACCGCGCTCCCCCTCTCGGAGAGCGGGCTGATGGAGCGGCCGCTGTTGGATCTTCACGAAGAGCTGTCGCTGCAGCCGGCGCCCGACGCGGCCATGGCGTGGAACCTGTTCGAAAACCTGTTGCGGGGGATTGCGCGCGACCTGCGCGGACAGGAGCGCCCCGCTCCCGCCGGTCCGCCGCAGCGGCTGCTGGAACTCCGGCACTACCTCGACACCCACTACGCCGAGCGCCTGGCGCTGGATGCGCTGGCCGAGCAGGTCCACCTCTCGACGCCGCACCTCTGCGCGGAGTTCAAAAAGCACTTCGGCATGCCGGTGCTGGAGTACGTCACCCACCAGCGGCTGCGGCGGGCGCTGCACGAACTGCGCGACTGCAACGTGACGGTGACCGAGGCGGCGCGGCGGGCCGGGTACGACAGCCTCCACTACTTCAGCCGGCTCTGCCGGCGGCGCACCGGCCGCACCCCCACCGAACTGCGCCAGGGCGCGACGCAGACCGACTGACGCTGGAAACGCTGCCGCTACGGCAGGCGGACGACGAGGTGCTGCGGACCGGTGGCGTCGGCCGGGAGGATCGCCGCGGGCCGGGGCGTTCCGTTGAGGAGGACCCCGGCGTCGGCGCCGCTCCGCTCCACCGTCAGGGTCACCGTCGCCTCGCGGTAATGCAGCCCCTCCACGGTCGCGCTCTCGATGTCGGCCGGCAGGTCCGGCGCGAGCGCCAGGCCGTCGGCGTCGATCCGCAGGCCGAAGAGCGCCGTCAGCACCATCCGCATGTAGCCGGTGGCGCACCAGGTCTGCCGGCGGCAGGACCCCCACACCAGCGGTCCGTCGCCCGCGTGCGGACTCTCCTGCAGGCCGCCGTAGGCCTCGCCGGTGACGGGGTGGTAGATCTCGTAGAAGTGGACGTCCCGGCAGGCCTTCTCCGCCAGGCCGCGGAGCTCGCCCCAGGCGAGGTCGCGCCGGCCGGCCTGCGCGGCCGCCAGGGCCCAGGCCGCGTTCACCTGCGGCCAGATGGTGCCGCTATGCCGGCCGAAAGACATCCCCTCGGCGTCGGTGTAGCGATCGTAGGTCGGCCAGACGCAGGGGATGCCGTGCGCGGTGAGGTGCTGCCGGTCGAGCACCGACCGCGCCTGCGCGTCGTCGGCGATGCCGAAGAGAAGCGCGAACGCGTGGCCGAAGCCTTCCTGCCGGGCCGGGTCCTCGTCCGCGTCCAGCAGGTAACGGAAGGTGCCGGTCGCGTCGTTCCAGAAGTGCGTCCGGATCGCCTCGGCCAGCGCGTCGCCGGCGGCCGCCCAGGCCGGGTCCGCCTCGACCCCCAGGGCCGCGGCCATCCGGGGCAGGACGCGGTAGGCGTTGCAGTAGAGGCAGTTGGTCGAGAGCGCCTTCATCGGGAGGCCGAAGCCGACGGGGGCCTTCTCGTCCGGGTGGGCGCGGACCCAGTCGAAGATGCCGCTGGTCGGCCCGTCGATGAAGCGGTCGGGGTAGCCGGCGATGCCGTCCTGAAAGCACGCCGCCCCGCGGAAGAGCCCGTCGGCGGGGTCGCGCTCGGTGGCCTCGAAGTAGCGCAGCGCGTTCCGCGCGGCGTCGAACGCCGTCACCAGGAACGCCCGGTCGCCCGTGCAGAGGACGTGGCGCCACGCCGCGGTGACCCAGAGGATGGCGTCCCAGTACTGCCCCCCGATCCGCAGACCGTGCGCGTCCTCGGTGAGGACGGCGAGGAGGGTGTTGCGCGCCGCGTCGGGGGCGACCAGGCTGCCGGCGAACCAGCTGTTGAACGAGGCGTCGCGCGTCCAGGGCTTGTCGTAGTCGAGCCCCGCCAGGATGCAGGGCGCGGGCGCGTCGTCGCGGTCGCCGGCCCAGGGCTGGATGTTGCCCCAGAGGTCGCCGATGGCGATGCGGAAGGCCTGGTCGATCTCGCGTTGTCCGGTGGTGAGTGCGGGCACGGTCGGCATGGTCGTCTCCGGGGGCGGGCAGGACACCGGCGCCGACCCGGGCCCCCGTGCGGGCGTCGCGGACGGAGCGGCAGGCCCCGGCGTTCAGGCGCTTTCGCGCTTCTTCTTCTGCGGCTTGACGATGCGATCGTCCGCGTCCGCGTCATCCGCATCGGCATCCTCCTCGACGCGGGGATAGCAGTCGGCGTACTGGCGGCGGTACTCGCGCCAGCCGATCTCGGTCAGCTCCTCGTCGACGACGATGGCGGCGGGTTTGCGCAGTTCCGGCAACTCGTACATGAGGTCGACGAGAACCGCTTCCACGATGCCGCGGAGCGCCCGGGCGCCGGTCTTCTTCTCCAGCGCGCGGCGGGCGATGACGGCCAGCGCCCCGTCGGTGAACTCCAGGTCCGCCCCGTCCATCTCGAAGAGCCGGCGGTACTGCCGCACCAGCGCGTTGCGCGGCTCCAGGAGCACGCGGATCAGCGCCTCCTCGTCGAGCGGCTCGATGGCGGTGGTCACCGGCACGCGGCCGATGAACTCCGGCACCATCCCGAACTCCAGCAGGTCGTCGGTGTCCACCTGCTGCAGGAGCTTGCCCAGCTCCTCCTCGGCCGTCATGTCCTCGCGGTGGAAGCCGATGGTCTTGCCCCCGACGCGGCGGCTGATGATCTCGTCGATCCCGGAGAAGCTGCCGCCGCAGAGGAAGAGGATGTGACTGGTGTCGATCTGGATGTAGCGCTGCTCGGGGTGCTTGCGCCCGCCCTGCGGGGGGACGTTGCAGACGGTGCCTTCCAGCATCTTCAACAGCGCCTGCTGCACCCCCTCGCCCGAGACGTCGCGGGTGATGCTGACGTTCTGGGTCTTGCGGCCGATCTTGTCGATCTCGTCGATGTAGATGATGCCGCGCTCGGCGCGCTTGACGTCGTTGTCCGCCGCCTGGATGAGGCGCAGGAGAATGTTCTCCACGTCCTCGCCGACGTAGCCGGCTTCGGTGGGGGTGGTCGCGTCGGCGATGGCGAAGGGGACCCCCACCGAGCGCGCCAGCACGCGGGCCATCAGCGTCTTGCCGCAGCCGCTGGGGCCGAGCATGAGGACGTTCGACTTCTCCACCTCCACCTCCGCGCTCTGGGCAAGGCTGCTCTGGAGGCGCTTGTAGTGGTTGTGCACCGCCACGGCGAGGACCTTCTTCGCCCGCTCCTGGCCGATGACGTAGGCGTCGAGCTCCTTCTTGATCTGGCCGGGGGTGGGCACCTCGCGCTCGAAAAAGTCCTGCTCGGCTTCGCGCATGTCCTCCTGCTCGAGGATCGAGGTGCAGAGCATGACGCAGTCGTTGCAGATGTAGGCGCTGTCCTGGCCGGCGATGAGGCGCCGGACCTGGTCGTAGGTCCGCCCGCAGAAGGTGCAGGATTCCTTGTGGTCGCCGCCGCCGGACTTGCGCGAATTCTTCGCCATGCCGATCCTTTCGCCGACGCGCCGCGGGGCGCGGTCCGGCTCGTCTCTGCCCGCGTCGCCGGCCGGCGGCAGACGGGCGCCGAAATGTCCGGGCGGGTCCGGGTGCCTACTTCTTCTTCTTCTTCGACTCGCCGTCGTCCGCCTTCGCGTCGTCGCCGGTTGCGGCCTTCCGCTTCTCTTCGTCGGTGCCGACGCCGGCTTCGAGCACGGTGTCGATGAGGCCGTAGTCCAGCGCCTCGGCCGGGCTCATGTAGAAGTCGCGATCGGCGTCCCGCTCCACGCGCTCCAGCGGCTGGCCCGAGTGGTGGCTGATGATCTCGTTGAGGCGCCCCTTCAGGCGGCCGATCTCCTTCGCCTGGATGGTGATGTCGGCGGCCGAGCCTTCGGCGCCGCCCCAGGGCTGGTGGATCATGATCCGGCTGCTCGGGAGGGCGTAGCGCTTGCCCTTCGTCCCGGCACAGAGGAGCAGCGCCCCCATGCTCGTGCACTGGCCGATGCAGTAGGTGGCGATGGGGTTGGGCAGGTACTGCATCGTATCGTAGATGGCCAGGCCGGCGGTGACGCTGCCGCCCGGGGTGTTGAGGTAGACGCTGATCTCGCCGTCCTTCTTCTCCAGGTTGCAGAAGAGCATCTGCGCGATGACGAGGTTGGCCATCTCGTCGTGCACCGCGCCGCCGATGAAGATGATCCGATCCTTCAGCAGGCGGCTGAAGATGTCGTAGCTGCGCTCGCCGCGGCCGGTGCGTTCGACCACGAAGGGGACCAGGCTCATGCGTGTCCTTTCCGGTTTGGCTGTGCGCGCCGGGCGCGCGTGCGGCGCCTCCGGGTCAGCCGTCTGCGCCGTCGTCGGATGCGGCGTCCGTCTCGCCCGCGGCGTCCGGCGCCGGGGCGGTGGTGGTGATCTCGGCGTTGTCGAGGAGGAACTGCGTCACCTTGATGTCGCGGATCTCGTGCTCCATCTGCTCCATGCCGTCCCGGCGCTGGATGTCCTTCACCAGTTGCGCGGGCGTGGTGCGGTAGGCGTTGGCGAGCATGGTGAGGTGGCGCTGGAAGTCCTGCTCGGTGACGCGGATCTCTTCCCGTTCGGCGATGGCGTCGAAGAGGATGTAGCGCCGGATGGAGCGCTCGGCCTGCTCCTGGCTCTGCGCTTCCTGCTCGGCCATCTGTTCGGCGATCTGCTCCTCCGGCATGCCGTACATCTGCATGCGCCGGCGGGTGCTTTCCAGGTTGTCCTTCGCGAGGCGCTCCACCGCGGCGGCCGGCAGGTCGAAGGGGTGCTGCTCGACGAGAAGGTCCACCGCCTGCTCCTCCATCTTCTGCCGGGCCTCGTTGCGGCGGTCGCCCTCGATGGACTGGCGGATCTGGTCGCGCAGGGCCTCGAGGCTCTCCATGCCGACGCGGCCGGCGAAGGCGTCGTCGATCTCGGGGTAAGCGGTCCGCAGCACCCTGCCGACGGTCACGCGCACCTCGCCGGGCTTGCCGCGCTGGTCCTCGATGACGTGCTCGTCGTCGACGGTGAAGGAGAGCGTCTTCTCGTCGCCCGCCGCCGCGCCCGCAAAGGCCTCCACGAGGTCGCCCACCTTGTACCCGACCAGCGTGTCGCCCTCCAGGCGGAAGGCGCGCTCGTCGAACGAGGCCGCCTCTTCGCCGTCGACGGTGAAGGCGATGGCGCCCTCCACGATGTCGCCCGCCTCGGCGGGGCCGTCGACGTCCTTGTGCTCGGCGAAGCGGTACTTCAGCTCCTCCAGCTTCTCGTCGACCTCCGCGTCGGTGGGCGCGGCAAGCTCCTCGGTCAGCTTCAGGCCCTTCACCTCGCCGAGCTCGAACTGGGGCCGGACGTCCACCTCCACGTCGAAGGCGAAGGCGCTGTCGCGCGCGGCTTCCAGCTTCTCGATGTCGATATCCGGCGCGCCCATGGGGGCGAGCTCGTTCTCCTTCATCGCGTCCTGGAAGCCTTTCTCGAAGAGCCGGGCCTTGACGTCGTCGACGATGGCCTCGCCGAAGCGCCGCTCCAGCACCCGGCGCGGCACCCGGCCCTTGCGGAAGCCGGGCAGTTGCGCCACGTTGGAGACCTCGCTCATCGCCAGGTCAAACGTTTCGTTCACTTCGTTCGCGTCCAGCTCCACGCGCAGCCGTTTCCGGCACGGAGCCACGTCTTCGATGGTTGCGTTCATTCCCATCCTCTGATGCTTCGCCTGCACCCGGACCGTCGCGCCTCCCGGCGCAGCGGCCTGCCGCAACGCACCCGTCTCCGCCGCGCCTCGCGGCGGGGTGAGCGGCCCAAAGCGAAGAATTGTAGCCCGGCCCGCCGGACTGTCAACCCCCGTTCGGCAAATCCGATGTCATTCCCCAACCATGCGTTAGCGCCACTTTCCCGTCCGGCCCGTCCCGGGAGGCCCGGCGCGGGGGCAAAGGTTCTCTGCCCAGCGGATTGATCCCGCCCCCGTCGCGTGGTACCGTTTCCCGGTGGGCCGTACGCGCGTCGGGCACCCGGCTTGCAAAGCGACTCTGCCCGGTGGACGGAAACGCGACACGTTTCCGCCGATGCGCCGGTATTTGCATTCCGATTGTGTACGCATCCGGGGACCGCGCCACCATGGCCGACGACGGCAACCTGCACGACGCCTTCATCGAAAGCAGCCGCGAAGCCCTGACCGAGCTCGACAATACCCTCGTGCACCTTGAGGGCGGCCGGGACGACGCCAACCTCCTGCCCCAGTTGCGGCGGATCCTCCACACCATCAAGGGCGGGTGCAGCATGTTCGGGCTCGCCCGCGCGGCCGCGGCGGCGCATGCGCTCGAGGATCTCGCCGCCACCGGCGCCCGGCGCGGCGGACTGCCGGCCGAGGTGGTCGGCCTCTGCTTCGAGGGAGGCGACCTGCTGCGCGGCCTCATCGAGCGCTTCGCCAGCGACGGGGACGAGGGGGACGAGGCGGGCGACCTGCTGGAGAGCTTCGTCGACCGCGTCCGCCTGGCCGAGCGCGCCCTCGCCGCCCCGACCGGCGGCGGGGTGGACGCCACCGCGGCCGAGGCCCTCCTGCGCGAGGTGGCGGCCGTGCGCGAGGAGCTGGACGGCTTCGCCGACTTCGCCGAGCTCGACGAAGCGGCCGAGGCCCTCCGCGCCAGCCTGGCCGCCGGCCCGGCCCCCGACGCGCTGCCGGACGCACTCGCGGGGATGGAGACCGGCAACGGGACGACCGGCGCCGCACCGGCGGAGGACACCCTCCCCGCCGCCGAACGGACCATCCGCATCGGCGAGCGCAAGATCGACGATTTCCTCCACTCCGTCGGCGAGCTCATCGAGGTGAGCGAGGTCTGCAAGCACCTCCGCCGCCGCATGGGCCAGGCCGGCCTCTCCGACGCGACGCTGCGCGAGTTCGGCCAGGCGGTGCTGCGGCTCGACGACCGGGTCTTCACGCTGCACCGGGCGCTGATGGACCTCCGTCGCGTCACGGTGGGCAGCATCTTCGACCACCTGCCCCGCCTCGTGCGCGACACCGCCCACGAGCTCGGCCGCGAGGTGGAGCTCGTCTGCGAGGGGGCCGAGGCGGCGGTGGACAAGTCGCTGCTTGACCAGGTCGAGGCCTGCGCGGTGCAGCTCGTCCGCAACGCCGTCGCCCACGGCATCGAGCCGCCCGACGACCGCGCCGCGGCGGGCAAGCCCCCGCGCGGCCGCGTTCTCGTCCGGGCGCGCAACGAGGATCGCTTTCTCCTCCTCACGGTGGAGGACGACGGGCGGGGGCTCGACCACGACCGCATCCGCGAGCGCGCCGTCGCCCTCGGGGCCATCGGCGCCCGCGAGGCCGAGCAGCTCTCCGACGAGGAGGCCGGCCGGCTCATCTTCGCCAGCGGCCTCTCCACCGCCGACGGGGTCGGCATGGCGTCCGGGCGCGGGGTGGGGCTCGACGTGGTCGCCGAGGAGGTGGCCCGCCTCGGCGGCGGCGTCACCGTGGAGAGCACCCCCGGTCGGGGCGCCGCCATCACGGTGCGGATTCCGCTCGACGTCACGCTCAGCGTGCGCAACGGCCTGGTGGCGCGCACCGGGGCGCTGCGCTTCGTCGCCCCGTCCGAGGCGGTGCTGGAGAGCGTCCACCCGACCGCGGAGATGGTGAGCTCCGTCGCCGGCCGCGGCGAGACGCTGCAGGTGCACGGGGCGCTGGTGCCGCTCCACCGCAGCGGGCGCATCTTCGGCATCCCCGGCGCGGTGGACAACCCGGTCGACGGGGTGGCGATGGTGCTCGAGGCCGACGGCCGGCGCGCCGCCTACCTCTTCGACGAGGTGCTGGAGATGCAGCAGGTGGTGGTGAAGCCCATCGCCGGCATCCCGCTCGCCCGGGGCGTCTCGGGCGGGGCGGTGCTCGGCGACGGCGGCGTGGGGCTGGTGCTCGACCCGGAGGCCCTCCTCGCCGCCAGCAACGCCTGACCGCCGCCGCACGGCGCGCCGCGTATTCGGAGGGTGCAGACCGCCCCACCGTGCGCAACCGGTTGCCGATCGCGTCCCGCCGGGTCGGGATGCGTCAAAACCGCTTCAAGGGCCTTCCCATGCAGGACGACGGATTCGCGCTGGCCGACGACGCCGCGACGCCGCTCCTCACCGTGGCGCTCCACGGCGGGCACGCGGTCCGGCCCGAGGTGGCCGCCGCGCTCGCGCTGGACCCCCTGGCGCGCCTCCGCGAGGAAGACCCCTGCACCGATGCGCTCGCGGCCTGCTGGCCCGCGCACCTGGTGGCGACGCGGAGCCGGTTCGAGGTCGACCTCAACCGCCCCCGCGACCGCGCCGTCTACCGCACGCCCGAGGACGCCTGGGGTCTGCACGTGTGGACCGCGCCGCCGCCGGAGGGCCTGGTCGCCCGTTCGCTCGCCCTCTTCGACCGCTTCCACGCCGCCGCCGACGCGGCCGTGCGCCGCCGGATCGACCGCTGGGGCGCGTGCGTGGTGATCGATCTCCACAGCTACAACCACCGCCGCGCCGGCCCCGACGGCCCGCCCGCCGACCCGGCCGCCGCACCGGACGCCAACCTCGGCACCGAAAGCCTCCCCGCGCGCTGGCGCCCCCTGGCCAAGCGCTTCGCCGCCGACCTGGCGCGCGCCACCCTCGCCGGCCGGCCCCTGGTGGTGGCCGAGAACACCCCGTTCCGTGGAGGCGCCTTCGTCCGCCGGCTCCACCGCGACTTCGGCGACCGCGTCTGCGCCATCGCGCTCGAGTGGAAGAAGGTCTGGATGGACGAGTGGACCGGCGCGGTCGACCGCACCGCCTTCGCCACCCTCCGCACCCTCCTCAGCACCACCCTCCCCCCCCTCGCCGCCGCCGTGCAGCAACCCGCCTCGCAATAACCCGCCATCCCGCCGCAGGACGAACAACGAAGCGGGTAGCCACGAGTGCTGTCTGCTATCGTGGTGCGCACGCACAGGCGGAAAACCGGTGTAGGTGCGGGACAGAACACCTCTCTTCTCCACCCGTATCGTCCTCACTTCGCTTGCTGTTGTCCCTCTTTCCATCGGTGTTCATCTGCACTCTTCGCTCTTCGCAGCCCCATCGTTCTTCTTTGCGTGCTGAACAGGGATTTCGTGTCTTGACTTGAGCTTTCATAGGTGCGTGCTTTGCGTGCGCCTTTGCGAGAGATCCCGTCCCCATCGACGTCTCGGGGCAGGCAGCTTCTCGCCAAGACGCAAAGAGCGCAGAGACGCAAAACAGACAACAGCGGACGGCCGAGTCCGGCCCGGCAGATGCGACGCGCATCACGCCGCACATCCCCGGACTCCGTTCGACCCACCCCAATGGATCGCCGGCGCCCCCGCCGGCGATCGCCCACAGGGCGAACAGCGAAGCGCCCCGACTCCGCCCAACGCCACCAGCCCGACCCACCGAGCCGCTCGGTCCGACCCGCCGCGCTCCTGGTCCCCCTCGCCCGCGAGGGCGCGGGCGATCCATTGGGGCCGGGCCACTGTCGTCCTCTTTTCATCCGCGCTCTGCGACTCCCGCGGTCATGCCGGATCGGCGTGCGGTCCGGCCCGCTCCAGGCCGGTGCCTTCCAGGTCCAGCGTCACGCCCGCGGGCGCCCGGACCGTCCCGACGAGCGCCTCTCCGTCACGCCGCCAGGCCACCGCAATCCGGCCGTGCGGGGTCTCGACCGTGCCGGCGGCATGCGCCAGCGGGCCGGGATGCGGGCGCACCCGGACGGCGGACCACCCCGGCCCGGCGGGCTGGAGTCCCAGCACATAGGCCGGCAGCAGGCAGGCTGGCCCCCCGGCCCAGCCGTGGCAGAGAAAGGTGTTCCCGTGCTGGCGCCGCGTCTCGGGGAACGTGGGCCCGTCCCAGGCGCCCCAGAGGGTGTGCATCATCCCGATGGCGTCCGCGTCGAGGCCGGTCTCGAAGAGCGCCTGGCAGAGAAACTGGCCGAACCAGAGCGTCCCCACCGGGACGATGGCGTCGGGGGATGGGCGGTTGTTCTCCTTCAGGCTGTCCTCCCCCAGGGGGACGGGGCCGAGCGCCGCCGGATCGGTGATGCGCCGGAGAAGCGCCGCGCGCTCGTCCGTCGGCGCGATGCCGGCCAGCACGGCGGCCAGGTTGGCGTGCTGCGAAAAGATGGGCGTCCCCTCCGCTTCCGGCAGTCCGTCCCGGTAGAGCCCGCGCGCCTCGTCCCAATACGCCTGGTGCGCCGCGGTCGCGATCTCGTCGGCCCACGCCGCCGCGTCCCGCCCCAGCCCCCGCGCCAGGACCGCGTGGGCGGCCAGGCGCCGGAGCGCCAGGGCGAAGAAGGCGTTGGTCAGCAGCAGACAGCCCGAGGACCGGATGGGCGCCCAGTCCCAGAACTGCCCGCTCGGCCACCCGCCGACGAGGCCCCGATCATTCCGCTGGTTCTCGAACACATCCAGCACCCGCGCCGCGGCCGGGAGGAGGTGCTCCACCTTCGGGTCGCCGGCGAAGAGGTGGTAGTCGACCAGTTGATGCAGCCACATGATGCTGCTGGCGGCGAACGCGCAGTTGGTCCGCTCCGACGGCAGGAAACCGTTGATGCGCCCGTCCGGCAGCGCCGTCTGCGCCCCCTGGAAGAGCGCCCGGCGCAGGAACGCGGTGTCGCCGAAGGCGTAGGCGGCCACGCGGCCGTGCATGGTGAGGTCCTCCACCCACTGCACCCGCTCCCGCGTGGCGCAATCGGTGAAGGCGTCGGTGGTGCAGATGCGCACCGTCTCCGCGGCGCGGACGCGGTAGCTCTCCAGCGCCTCGTCGTCGCTCTCAAAGGTCGTCGCCAGGACAAACGGCGCGGTCTCCTCCACGGCCGTGACCGCGTCCAGGCGGAGCGCGCCCGCCCCGCCCAGGTCCAGCAGCAGGTAGCGGAACCCCCGCGCCGCCACCGTCCGCACCGTGCACGCCCCGCCGGACAGCCGGTACCGGTCGGCCAGGTGCGCGTAGGAGCGCGCCGGGTTGACCCAGCCCGCCTCGTCCAGCAGGTCGTCGTAGGCAATCTCCACCGTCTGCCCCGCCGTGGTGGCGCCGAACTCCAGGACCACGTCACCCGAAACGGTCCGGCCGAAATCGACCACCAGGCGCCGCCCCGTCTCCGGCGTGCCATCCTCCATGCCGAAGGGGAGCGCCGCGTCGCCGGGCGTCCGGGCACGCTTCCGGTCCCGGACCGTGGCGGCCGGGATGGCGTGCGCCTCGCCCGCTTCCCAGGTCCCGGCCTGCACCAGGGCCGCGGGCGCCAGGGGGCGGTAGAGCGGCAGTGGAATGTCGCGGGGGCAGAGCCGCGTCCACGGCGCGCAGGGCGGCGTCCCGACAACGGCGGGCGCGCACCACGCCCCATCGTCAAAGTCGACCCGGTCCCAGCCGTCCGGCAGGAGCCCCAGGTCGCACTCCTCCCAGAACCCGAAGTGCGACATCTTCTCCGGCAGGTCCCGCCGCCAGGCCGCCCCGGGCAGACAGCGCCACGCGGTCGAGGTCGGCAGGGCGGCCACAGCGGGGACGGCGGGCGAGAGCACATCCACCAGCAGCCCCGGCCGCCCGGTCATGACGGCGGCGTTCTCCTCGCCGATGTGGTGCACCAGCAGCCCCAGCGCATGCCGGCCGGGCGCAAGGTCGAGCGTGTAGGCATCGAAGCTGTAGTGGTCGAGCGCCGCCCGCGCCGGCCCCCGGCCCACGAAGCAACCGTCCAGCGAGAGGCGGTAGAACGAATCGGCCGTGACCGCCAGCTCCACCCGGAGCGCGGTGTCGGTCTCCACGGTCTGGCGGAAGAAGCCGTAGACGTTGCGGTGCTCCGTCTCCGCCGGGAGCCAGATCCAGTCGCCCGACCATTCGGTGCGCGGCGGGGTGATGCACAGGTCCGCGGGGCTCTGCACGGGAATCTCCTTCTACAGGCGGCAGCCGTCCCAGGCGGCGGCGAAGTCGTCCGCCCCCAGCACCGCGCGCACCATGGCAAGCACGTTCTCCGGCGGGGTGCCGGTCTGGATGGCATGCGACGGCGCGGCGATGTAGCCCCCGTCGCGGCCCAGCACCTCCACCAGCCGGCGGCACTCCCGCTCGACCGTGTCCGCGTCGGCGTGGGGCAGAAGCTGCTGGACGCTGATCGCGCCGTGAAAGGCCAGCCGGTCGCCGAAGTCCGCCTTCAGCCGTTCCGGCTCCATGTCGGCGCACTCCACCTGGACCGCCTCCAGCACCTCGAGGCCCGCGTCCAGCAGGTCCGGCAAGAGCGCATGGACCGACCCGTCGCTGTGCATCATCACCGACGCCTGCGGGGCCAGCGCCTTCGCGGCGCCGAAGAGGCGGCGGTGGAACGGCTGGATGATCTCCCGGTACATCGATGGCGACAGGAGCGGCCCGTGCTGGCTGCCGAGGTCGTCGAAGAAGAAGACGAGGTCCAGCTCCGCGCCGAGGATCGCCAGGCTCCGCCGCAGCCGCGTCTCGTAATAGTCGGTGATGTGCTCCAGGCCCCGGACCACGAGCTCGGGGTTCGCCGCGCAGTGGCAGAGCACCTCCTCCAGGCCCCACATCCAGCAGAGCGTCTCGAACGGGTTGAAGCCCAGAAACCGGAGCGCCCGGTCGGGGTCGCGCTTCTGCAGTTCGGCGCGCAGGTGATCGTAGTCGCAGCGGTCGGGGTCAGGCCACGGGTACGCGTCCAGGGCGTCCAGGCTGTCGATCCCGGCCAGGGGATACGCCGCCACCTCGCGGTAGACCCCCTCGCCGTAGTCCACGTCCTTCCAGCCAATCCCCCACATCCCCCACGGGCCGCCGCTGCCGCCGCCATCGGAGTCGCGGTAGGGCACCGAGAGGCTGGCGATGTCCTCGGTCCGTTGCCGGAAGCGCGGCCAGGACCGTCCCTCGGCCGCGAAGTGGGCCTCCAGGTCCCGGTTCATCTCCGGGGTGGCGCAGAACTGCCAGGCGAAGGGTGTCCGCGCCGGCGTCCGGTGCGCCAGGGCGGCGCGGACCCGTTCGCGGGCGGTGGCGGTGGCGCTGACCATGGGGGCGCCTCCTTTTTCCTCTTTGACCGACCTGCCGATCCCGTGCAGACTATGGGGCAACCGATACCGGTCAAGAATACTCCAGGCGGCCCTCCGTTGCCAATGCACGCAGGCGAGAATCGACCTGCACATTTCGGAGAAGGAATGCCCCCCGTCCAATGCCTCTTCGCCGCCGAGCTCCCCATGAAGGCGGGCCAGGTCACCGGCGAGCACACCCACAGTTGCACCGAGCTCATCTGCTACCGCGGCGCCAGCGGCGTGCTGACGCAGGACGGCGAGGCCTTCCCCTACCGCGACGGGTGCCTGGCCGTCTACCAGCCCCACCAGGCCCACACCGACGCGACCCGGGTGGCCGGCAGCCATGTCTGCGTCGGGGTGGTGGGCGCGCCGGCCGGGGCGCTCGCGCCGGGGGTCTGGACCATCGACGACGGGGTCGAGCGGGCGGTGGAGTGGATTCGCGAGGAGCTCCGCACCCCGCACGCACCCCGCGAGGCCCGGCTCGACGCGCTCGCGACCTGGCTGACCCTGGAGGTGCTGCGCCTCACCGGCGCGGCCACGGCGTCCCCGGCCCTGCCGCCGGCGGTGGCGGAGGCGAAGCGGATTCTCGACACCCGCTTTCACGAACCGCTCTCGCTGCGCGACCTGGCCGAGACCGTCTTTCTCCACCCGGATTACCTGCGCCAGCTCTTCCGACAGTCGCTCGGCGAGGCGCCGCTCCACTACCTCATCCGCCGGCGGCTCGAGGTGGCGTGCCGGCTGCTGCGCGAGTCGGAAGAGCCGATCCGCGCCATCGCCCTCCACGTCGGCCTGGAGAACCCCTACTACTTCAGCCGCCTCTTCCGCAAGTGGATCGGCATCCCCCCCAGCGAGTACCGCCGCCGCGAGCAGGCCTCCGCCGCCCCGCCCCCGTCCGACCCGACCGGATAGCCCCTCGGCCCTCTCCCCCGGGGCCATTCAGTTCTCCCTCTCCCGCCGGGAGAGGGCCGGGGTGAGGGCTCCGAACTGTGAAAACTCCCTCACCCGAAAC
>CAZKKD010000044.1:0-16105 GCA_964553265.1 uncultured Planctomycetales bacterium
CCGCTGCATGAAAATCTTGCCAAAATTCAAAGACTCCAGTGGTTAGTAGTACAGAAGTTTCGCCCAGATTTTTCGCGCCCTCGCCACCTGCTTCGCCGCCGCCCTCGCCCTACCGACGGCGGCCGCCTTCCCCGGCATGGGCGGCAAGGGGGCGGAGATGTTGCGCGAAGACCTTGACGCTGCCGGCATCGACTGGCGGGAAGACGACCGCGGGGCGGTTCTCGACTTCCACGCGCCCCGCCACACCTACGGGACGATGCTCGCCGCGGCCGGCGTCCACCCCAAAGCGGCGATGGACCTCATGCGCCACAGCGACATCAACTTGACCATGCGGCTCTATACCCACACCCTCATCGGCGACCGCGCGAAGGCGACCGCCGCGCCCCCCGACGTGGCCGCCCCGGTGCGCGAAGCGAAGACCGGGACCGCCGACGCGCCCGAACCGGACGCTGCCTGTCTTGCCGCTTTGCTTGCCGTTTCTTGTGCGGCTGGACGCGCTCACCCGCAACAGGATGCAACATCCGGCGGGGGCGGGGACGAAACCGCGAAATTCAATGAAAAAGCCGGAGAGGCCTGTCTGGCGGCTTCTCCGGCTGGTGGGGGGGTGGAGCGGGTGAAGGGGATCGAACCCTCGACATTCAGCTTGGGAAGCTGACGCTCTACCACTGAGCTACACCCGCGTTCGGATGGTTCTCGTGCGTGCGCCCGGATGTTTGCAGATCCGTGGTGCCCGGACCGCACACCCGGATATCCTACGCCCGGCCGATGCGCCGTCAAGCCAAATCCCGGCAGGGAAGTGTCGGGACCCGCCCGGAAACAGGATTGGGCCGGTGCTGCCGCCGGGAGAGAACCGGAAGCGGTCGGTTCGGGCCTTGCCGGGGTCGTCATGGGCGGCGTTCGGGTCGGTGGGAACGCTGCGGCGTCGATCCGGAGGAAGGGGGCGGCTTTGGGCGTGGGCGGTCAGGCTGCGGCCGGCGGCAGGCGGACGGTGAAGGTGCTGCCCGTGCCGGGCTGGCTGGCCACCTCGATGGCGCCGCCGCAACGCTCGACAATGGCGCGGCAGACGCTGAGGCCCAGGCCCGGCCCCTGGATCTGCGCGTCGAGCCCCGGCAGCGACTCGTCCACCCCGCGCGTCCGCCGCGAAAAGAACGGGATGAAGTAGGCCTCCAGCGCATCGGTGGCGATGCCGTGGCCGGTGTCCACCACGCGCAGGCGGCCGGCGTCGTCCTCGGTGTCGACGATCACCTCCACCTTTCGCCGCGGGGTGCCGCGGACCGCTTCTCGAGCGTTGAAAAGGAGTTGCAGCGTCAACTGATCCATGTCCGGCAGGGGCACCCCCACCGCCGGGTCGGCCCGACGGTCGAACGAAAGGGCGATGCCGTCCTCGGCGAACTGCGGTTCGAGAAGCGAAACGGTCCGTTCCAGCGCTTCGCCCAGGTGGCAGCCCGGCAGCCCGCTGGTCCGCCGGCCGCAGAAGTGCATGAGCGTCTCCACCAGCTTTCCGGCGCGTTGGAGCTCGTGGGTGACGTGGCCGAGGCGCTCGCGGTTCTTCGGATCAAGGTCGGGGCTGCGCATCGTCAGGTCGGCAAAGCCGAGCGCGCCGGTGATGATGTTGTTGAAATTGTGCGCCACGCCCGTTGCGAAGACGGAGAGCGCGGCGCGGCGCTCGGACGCGATGCGCTCCTGCTGGGCGGCGAGGCGTTTGGCCGATTCGCGCTGGAGGCGTTCGTAGGCGTCCTTCAACTCCCGGGTGCGCTCTTCCACCCGGTCTTCCAGTTCGGCCCGGTAGCGGTCGAGTTCGTTCTAGTCACGCTTGGTCTGGTCGATGTTGATGACGGTGCCGGCCAGGCGGGGCGGCTTGCCCGCGGCGTCGCGTTCGACAATGGCGCCGCGGTCCAGAAACCAGCGAGCGTCGTCGTCGCGGGTCCGCAGGCGGTATTCGACCTCGTACAGGTCGGTCCGCCCCTCCAGGTGGTCGCGCATGGTCTGCATGGCGCGTTCGTGGTCGTCGGGATGGATGCGGTTGATCCACCAGTCGACGGTTCCGCCGCCCTCGCCGGGGGCGAACCCGATGAGCTGCAGCTTGCCGTCGCTGGCGTCCACCCGTCCGGTGGCGACGTCCCACTCCCAGGTCGCCAGCTTCGCACCCCACAGCGCCAGGCGCAGACGGCGGCGCAGCGCCTCGGGTTCGTGGCCCGGGTCGGGAAAGGCGGGAAACGGGTCCGGGGGTTCGGGTGGTGTGTCGGCGTGATCGGATCCGCTCATCCGGCATCGTCCTTTGCTGGCCATCCGCGATTCGGCGGGGGCTTCCCCGCGGCGCCAATCTTCTTAAGCCCTTTTGCGAAAAGGGATTCCGTTGTCCGGCTTCCGGTTCGCGCCCACGGGCTGTCGAGCCGGGTTCCTCATGATTACTGTAGCTTCCGATCGGGGGGAGTGCAAGAAAAGAATGCCTCTGCGTTGGTTCCGTCGGTGCGGGCGTTACCGGGGGCGGCGTCGAGCGCAGCCGCCGGGACGAGGCTTTTTTTCTTGCGCAGGACCGGGGCTCTGTTACCCTCCTGAACGAGGTCGGCGCGGGAGCGGGACGCATCCGGCGCCGGTACATCTGTTTCGCAGAGTCCGCCGCGTCGAGACCGGCAATGGACCGACAGACGGTGACAGGGAGCCCAGAGTATGGCAGGCATCTTCAAGGCGTACGATATCCGCGGCACCTACCCCGATGCGCTCGACGAGGACCTGGCGCGGAAGATCGGCGCCGCCACCATCAAGGTCACCGGCGCCAAGACCGTGGTCGTCGGCCGCGACATGCGGTCCAGCGGCCCCTCGCTCTGCCAGGCGCTCATCCAGGGGATCAACGACGCGGGGGCGAATGTCATCGACATCGCCATGTGCTCGACCCCCATGCTCTACTTCTCGGTCGGGCACTGGAAGGCCGACGCCGGCGTGATGGTGACCGCCAGTCATAACCCCGCCGAATACAACGGGTTCAAGTTCTGCAAGGCCGACGCCGTCCCCATGGCGTACGACACGGGGCTCGCGGACATCGAAAAGATGGTCGCCGGCGGCGTGGAGACCGAGCCCGGCGTCACCGGAACGGTGGAGGAGCGCGACCCCGGCCCGCCCTACCGGGCGCATCTGCTGAAGTTCGCCGACGGGATCAAGCCGCTGACCCTGGTGGTCGATGCGGGCAACGGGGTGATGGGCGCGTTTCTGCCGGCGCTCTTCGCGAAGCTGCCGTGCGAGATCATCCGCCTCTACTTCGAGCCCGACGGCAGCTTTCCGAACCATGAGGCCAACCCCCTCAAGCCGGAGAACATGGCCGATCTCGTCGCCAAGGTGAAGGAGACCGGCGCGGACCTCGGCATCGCGTTCGATGGCGACGGGGACCGCTCGATGTACTGCGACGAGAACGGCGAGATTGTCCCCTGCGATCTGCTGACGGCGCTTCTGTCGAAGGAGATGCTGGAGCGCGAGCCCGGCGCCACCATCGTCTACGACCTGCGCAGCTCCTGGATCGTCAAGGAAGAGATTGAGCGCCTCGGCGGCACCGCGCTCGAAAGCCGCGTGGGGCACAGCTTCATCAAGGCCACGATGCGCGAGCACAACAGCATCTTCGCCGGCGAGCTGTCGGGACACTTCTACTTCCGCGACATCTACACCACCGACAACGCCGAGATGGCGGTCATCCACGTGCTCTCGCAGGTCTCGCGCGCCGGCAAGCCCTTCTCCGAGCTCATCGCCCCGTACCGGCAGTACTTCGCCAGCGGGGAGATCAACTTCGAGGTGGAGGACAAGGACGCGAAGCTGGACGAGCTCCGCAAGACCTATGCCGACGCCGAACTCGCCGAACTCGACGGGCTCACGGTGCGCTACGAAGACTGGTGGTGCAACGTCCGGGCGAGCAATACCGAGCCGGTCCTGCGGCTCAACCTCGAGGCCCGGACCGAGGCCCTGCGCGACGAGAAGCTGGCCGAGGTGAAGGCCCTGCTCGAAGGCTGACCCCGCTCCCGGCGACACCCACCGCCACAGGCTGACGGACACGCTGCCGGCGGCGCGCCCCTGCGCCCGGCGGCAGGCGTCGACGGCGCGGGTCTGCGCTGACCGAACGGGACGGCGGCACATGCACGACGAAGATCTTCCCCGCATCGACCGCCTCGGCGGCAGTCTCGCGCGCAAGAGCGTCCAGCGCGTGCGGCGCATCACCGATCGCATCGCGAACCGGATCTCCCGCCGGGGGGAGGAGGACGGCGCCCCCGCCGCGGACCGCAAAGCCCTCGCACGCGCCCGCAAGGCACGGCGGACGCTCCGGCTCGAGCGGGCCCCCGAACGCATCCTGGTGGTCAAGCTCTGGGGCCTCGGCAACCTGGTCCTGGCCGGCCGGGCGCTCACCAGTCTCCGGCGCGCCTATCCAAATGCCCGGACCACCCTTCTCACCACGCCGCGCTGCGTCCAGATCTACGAGAAGAACAACCTCTACGACACCACCGTCGTCTTCGACCCCGACGAGGGGCGTTCACTGGGCAGTGCGATGAACGAGCTCTGCGAACGCCTGGCGGGGGAGGGATTCGATCTCGCGGTCAACCTGGAGGGGCTGAGCGAGCTTGCCCGCCACGTCACCCTGCAGAGCGGCGCGGCCGCCACCGTCGGCTTCGCCCCCGAGGGGGAGGGCTGCGGCCCCTACGACGCGGCCGCCCCCTTCCTCGCCGGCTGCCACGTGGAGGACCTGCTCTACGAGGTCGCCCGCGTCGCCGGGGGGAAGAAGGTGGGCGCCGGCCTGGTGGCGCCCTCGGTCCGCGGGCAGGAGCGCGGCTACTGCGACGAGGTGCTCAACCGTCTCGAGCTCGATCCGCATGCGCTCCTGGTGGGCATCGACGCAAACGCCGGCGGCTTCGCTCCCGAGCGGCAGTGGCCGATCGAGAAGTTCGCCCTCCTCGCCCAGCGCATCGAGGCGGAGCCGGAGTTCCGCACGCTCTTCTTCGGCGGCCCGCGCGAGGAGCGGCGCGTCGCCCAGGCGGTAAAGCTGATGGCCGAGCCGGGGATCAACGTCGCGGGACTCTTCTCGATCCGGCAGACCATGGCCTTCCTGGAGCGGCTGCACCTCTTCATCGGCAACGACGCCGGCCCGGCCCACCTCGCCGCCGCTCTCGGCGTGCCGACGGTGGTCATCTACGGCCCCGAGAGCCCGGCCCGTGTCGGCCGGCGCGGGGACGAGCGCCACGCCGCGGTCTACCACGCCCGCGACTGCAGCCCCTGCGTCTCGCTCCTCGGCATGGAGCGCCGCCCCTGCGCGCACGGCGCGAAGTGTGTCCGCGAGATCCCGGTCGAGGAGGTCTACGGCGTGGTCCGCGACGTGCTCGATCACCTCTCCGACCCCGACGATCCGCCCTGGCTCGCCTCCTGACGCACGCGGGGCATTGCCGGCGGTCTCCCTGCGGCCGGCCCGGGTGCGTTCATGTTCGCGGGGGGGCTGTCCTGCATCCGCCTCCCGAACCCCCCTCCCTTTTCGGCATGACTTCGGGCGCGAACGCGGTACAATCCCCGGTTTCCGAGTCCGGCCCGCCGCCGGTGGGGTGGCGGGCGCACCGATGGAAGGAGACGCTGGCATGCGCATTCTCATTACCGACGATCTCGCCCCCGTGGGGGTGGAGCTCCTGAAGAGCCGGTCCGACTTCCGCGTCGAGGAACGCCCCGGCATCAGCCGCGAGGAGCTGCTCGCCGTCGCGCCGGAGCTCCAGGCGCTCGTGACGCGCAGCCAGACCCCGGTCGACGCCGAGCTCCTCGCCGCGGCCACCGACCTGCGCGTCCTCTGCCGCGCCGCGGTGGGGGTGGACAACATCGATCTCGAAGCCGCCACCGAGCGGGGCATCCTCGTGGTCAACTGCCCGTACGACAACGTGGTCTCCGCCGCCGAGCACACGATGGCGCTGCTTCTGGCGTGCTGCCGCAACCTGGTCGACGCGCACACGTCGCTCCGCAACGGCACCTGGGACCGCAAGTCCTTCCTCGGCGTGGAACTCCGCGACAAGACGCTCGGCATCGTCGGCCTCGGCAAGGTAGGCAGCCGCGTGGCCGCGATGGCCGGCGGCTTCGGGATGCGCGTCATCGCCTACGATCCCTACATCGCCGACCGGAAGTTCGAAAGTGCCCGCGCCGAGAAGGTCGAGACGCTCGAGGACCTCGTCGACGCCTGCGATGTCCTCACCATCCATACGCCGAAGACGCAGGAAACCCTCGGCATGATCGGCGCCCCCGTCATCGCCCGGCTCGCGCCGCATGCCATCGTCGTCAACTGCGCCCGCGGGGGCATCGTCGACGAGGACGCGCTGCTCGAAGCGCTGGAGGAGAACCGCGTCGCCGCGGCGGGGGTGGATGTCTGGGAGGATGAGCCGGCCACCGACCGGCCGCTGCAGCGCCACCCGCGCGTGGTGATGACCCCGCACCTCGGCGCCAACACCATCGAGGCGCAGGCGCGCATCAGCCGTACCGCGGCCGAGCAGGTCATCAAGGCGCTCGACGGGAAGACGGTCGATCACCCGGTCAACATGCCGAACCTGCAGGCCTCGCTCATGGATCGCGTCGCCCACTACGCCGCCCTCGCGGAGAAGATCGGCGCCTTCGGCGAGCAGTACGCCCGCGGGCGCGTGGGCGGCATCGACGTCATCTACCAGGGCGACCTCGCCGAGGCGAGCACCGATCTCCTGACGATGGCGCTGCTGAAGGGGTTCGTCAGCCAGACCAGCGATCAGCGCATCACCTACGTCAACGCCCGCCGCAAGGCCGAGGACCGGGGCCTGGCCGTCAACGAGGCCAGCGACCCCGTCGCCACCGACTACCGCGGCGCGATGAAGGTCGTCTTCCACCAGGAGAAGGGCACGCTCGTGCTGGTCGGCACCATCTTCGACGAACGCTATCCGCACATCGTGCAGCTCGACCAGTACCACTTCGACATCATTCCCGACGGCGTCTTTCTCATCATGGAGAACGAGGACAAGCCCGGCGTCATCGGCGAGGTGGGCACCATCCTGGGCCGGGCCGGCATCAACATCGCCCGCTGGGAGCTCGGCCGCATGACCGAGGGCGCGCACGCCATCGCCGCCATCCAGGTGGACCAGACCGTCCCCGAAGCCACCCTCGACCGCATCCGCAAGGCCCGCCACGTCACCGACGCGCGCCTCGTGCGGCTGTGACCGGTCCCGCGTTCGGCGGGGCGCCGGCGGTGCAGCGCTGTGCCGCGCCGCTGACGGGGGCCGCCAAGGAGGCCGCATGATCGCCTGGATCCTGGACGCGCCGGTGCTGGCGAAGGTGCTCGGGTCGCTCGGCAGCATCCTGCTGGCGCATGCGGTGTCGAAGAACCTGGTGCTGGCGGTGGCGGTCGGGACGGCGATGCTTGCGGCGTGGACCGGGCAGGGGTGGGCCGACGCCGGACGCATCGCGGGCGGGCGGCTGGCGTCGGAGGACAACCTGCTCCTCCTGGTGACGGTCTGGGCCGTCATCGTGCTCAGTAACCAGCTCGTCGCCGGCGGGGTGATGGCCGACCTGGTCGCGGGGGTGCGCGCGCGGTGCGGCCGCGAGACCTCGATGGCGGTGCTGCCGGCGATGGTGGGGTTTCTCCCCATGCCGGGCGGGGCGCTCTTCAGCGCGCCGCTGGTGGACGCCTGCGACGGCGCCGGCCGGGTCGATTCGCTGCAGAAGACGCGCGCCAACTACTGGTTCCGCCACATCTGGGAGTACTGGTGGCCGCTCTACCCGGGGGTGCTGCTGGCGGTGCACATCTCGGGACTGGAGGTCTGGCGCTTCGCGCTCCTGCAGTTGCCGATGACGCTGGCGAGCGTCGCGGCGGGGGCGGTCTTCATCCTCCGCCCGGTCCGCCGGCGCTTTCCCGAGGACGCGGCCGCCTGTCCGACCGCGGACGGGACGGCCGCCCGGGGCGGATTGGCGCGGGCGTGCGCGCCCATCGCGGTCGTCGTCGCCGTCTATGCCGGGCTCGAAACGTTCTGGCCCGCGGTCGGGGCGGCCAACCGCTACCTCCCCATGCTCATCGGCGTCGGGCTGGCGATGGGGCTGCAGCAGTGCCGGACCCCGCTCGACAGGGCGCAGTGGCGTGCACTGGCCGCAAGCGGCAAGACGTTGCGGCTCATGGGCATCGTGGCGATCATCCGCGTTTACGGGGCGTTCATCGAAGCCGACCTGCCCGGCGGCATGCCCCTGGCCGAGGCCATGCATCGCGAGTTCGCGGCGTGGGGCATCCCGACGCTGGCGGTGGTGGCGGCGCTCCCCTTCGTCAGCGGCATGAGCACCGGCATCGCCATTGGCATGGTGGGGGCCAGCCTGCCGGTGGTGATGGGGCTTGTTCCGCCGGACGCGCCGGCGCGGGAGCTGTACGCCACGGTCGCGCTGGCGTACGCGTTCGGCTACATGGGGATGATTCTCTCGCCCGTGCACGTCTGCCTCATCGTCACCAACGAGCACTTCGGCACCCGCCTGCGGTCGAGCCTGTTCTCCCTGGCGTTTCCGGCGCTGGTGGTGCTGGCGGCGGCATCGGTCTACGCCTGGATCCTCTTTCCCTGACGGGAATCCCGCCGGGACGGGCACAAAAAAAAGCCCCGGCGTTGCCGCCGGGGCTGGTGAGGTGTTCTGGCGTTCCTCGGTGTGGTGGCCTTACGCCCCGGGCGCGCGAACGTTGGTGGCCTCGGGGCCCTTCTTCCCCTCCGCGGCGTCGAACTCCACCGCCTGCCCTTCCGTGAGGGTACGGAACCCTTCCATCTGGATGTTGGTGTGATGGACGAACAGATCCTTGCCACCATCATCCGGCACGATAAACCCATAGCCCTTCTGGTCGTTGAACCACTTTACAGTCCCACTAGCCACGTACCTACCTCCAAACTGAGGTTCCCGTCTGTCGGGAACCGAAGTGCTTCCCTCGTTCTCAAGTTCTGAGGTCGCTGCTCCGAGGGAATCGAACAGCCCCTCCTACACATCGTCTATCCTATGGGGAAATGTCACAATGTCAATAGAATCCGTCGTAGATTTCCACTTATTTTCCACAGGGGCTTTCCGGCGTTCGGGGCGCGGACCGGGCCGGGATTTCCGGTTTGCGTGGAAAGGGGTTTTGACTCCGCCCCCCCGGGGGGTATAGTGCTCTTGCCCGTCCGGCGGCCCTGTCCGGCCTGCCGAGGACCGTTGCCTGCAAGGACGCCATGCCATGCCCGATACCGACCCGCCCGTCGCACCCGCCGCCGCACCGCCCGCTCCCGTCGCGGGGCAGGAGCGCCTGCGCGGGGTCCGAATCCTCCTGGTGGACGACTCGGTCATTCTCCGGCGCGTCCTCAGCCGGACGCTGCGCAGCTTCGGCGCGCTGGTGGAGGAGGCCGAAGACGGCAAGGCCGCGCTCGGCCGGCTCCTGCCCGCCGCGGAGCGGGAGGAGGCCTTTGAGCTCGTCCTCCTCGACCTCGACATGCCGGTCATGGACGGGAAGACGCTTCTGCGGATGATCCGCAACGATCCGCTCCTGTCCGCGACGCCGGTGCTCATGCACACCACCGAATCCGGCCGGGCCAAGGTGGTCGAGTGCGCCGGGATGGGGATCAGCGGCTACCTGGTCAAGCCCAGCAAGACCGAGCGCATCGTCGAGGCCGTCGCCAAGGCGCTCGCGACCCCCCTCTCCGGGACGGCCGGTCCCTGCGCACGGCCGGGCGGACGCGCCGCCTGCCTCGCCGAGCTGCGCGACCGCGTCACCGCCGCCGCCCGGGCCGCCATCGCCGCCGGCGAGAGCACGGCCGCCAGCCCCGATGCGGATCGCGTGGTGCAGTGCGTTCTCGGCTGGATCGACGAGCAGCTCCACGGGGCCGCCCTGCCGGACGCATCCGACCGCCCGGACGCATCCGGGTCTGCCCCCGAGGCGGCGTCGGAAGCGGCGGCTGAGGAAGCGGACGAGGGAGAGGAAGACGTCCCACTCCCCGATCAGGGCGTGTAGCCCAGGAGGTCCAGCGTGGCGCGGTAGTCCGCGTTGCCGGCCAGGCGCTCGGCCAGGGCGGGCGGCACGGGCTTGCGCGGCAGCGAGCGGATCTCCCGCGCCTCCCCCGCGCGCGACCCGCCGGCGGTGTCGCCGGTGACGCAGGTGTTGTCGGCCCAGCGGTCGAGGAAGCCGGGGTCGAACGGGAGTTCCAGCGCCTCGGCCAGGCGGCGCATGCCGGCGTCGGGGTCGCGGGCAAAGTCCTCGTACCGCAGAAAGCCCGTCTCCGTCGCCATCTCCGCAAAGGTCCGGCAGCCCAGCAGATACGCCTCCAGCGGCAGCTTGCCGTGAATCATCGACAGCCGGTCGAGGCTGAGCCACTGGTCCAGCGGGTGGCGCACCAGCGCAAAGCGGATTGGCCGGAACGCGCCCGCCAGGGCTTCGGCCAGGCCGGAACGGTGCGTGGCCTGGTCCACGAACGGCAGCGCCATGAAGTCCAGGTGCGCCCAGTCGCGCAGCACCAGCGCCAGGTCCCGCTCATGGGCGCGCGCCTCCAGCAGGCCGATGGCGTCGGCGAAGGAGACGCGCCCGTGCCGGCGCAGCGCCTCCCGGTCCTCCGCGCGGAGCAGGTCGTACCAGAGCGCCGCCTGGTCGACCGGGTTGAACCAGGACAGCCCCTGCGGGTGGATCTCGCTGAGCAGCGCCACCCCCGCCATCGCGCCCACGCACTTGCTCACCAGCGTTCCGCCCGAGCGGGCCAGGTTGTGGAGGATCCGCACCGGCGGGGTGCCGGCGCGGCGGACCAGGGCGGGCGCCTCGGCGGTGCGTTCGGTGGCGTCCGTGGCGCACTGTTCGCGCCAGAGGTCGCGGAGCGTCTCCTGCCACTTTCGGACAAAGCCCGCCCGGTCGGCGATGGGCGAGCGGGCCACGCGGTCGCGGAGCCCCGTCCGCAAGGCCGCCAGGCGGTCCGGTGCGCGGGCGAGCGAGACCGCCAGGTCGACGTACGCGTCCACCGACGGGGCGATGAGCTCGTCCAGGCCGACATGGTGCAGCAGGCTCACCCCGACCCGGCCGGCGTGCATCTCCCCGGCCACCGTCACCACCGGCACCCCCATCCACAGGGCCTCGCAGGTGGTGGTGGTCCCGTTGTAGGGGAAGGTGTCGAGCGCCAGGTCGACGCGGCCGTAGAGTGCGTAGTGGTCGCGCTTCTTCGGCAGCATGGCGAGGAGTTCCAGGCGCTCCGGGTCGATCCCGAGCGCCCGGAACCGCGCGCGCAGCCCCTCCGCCACGTCGGGGGACGAGAACTCGCGGCACTTGACCAGGAGCCGCGCCTCCGGCGCCGCCGCCAGGATCCGCGCCCACGCCTCCAGGCACGCGGGGCTGTGCTTGGCGAACTTGTTGAAGCTGCCGAAGGTGACATAGCCGTTCGTTGCCGCCGGGGGCGGGCCGGGAGCGGGGCAGTCGTCGTCCGGCACGAAGCAGTGAAAGCCCCCCGGCAGGCGCACCAGCGTCTCGCTCTGGGTGCGGTCGCCCTCGCCCGGCGGGTCGGCGCAGCCGTCGGTGAGGCGGTAGTCGATCGCGTCCATGCCCGTCGTGTCCGGGTAGCCGAGCCAGGTGACCTGCAGCGGCGCGGGCCGGTAGGCGAAGACCGGCAGCAGGTTCTCGCCCGTGTGGCCGGCGAGGTCGACGAGGATGTCGATCCCGTCCTCCCGGATCCAGTGGGCCACGGTCCGGGCTTCCCGGCCCTGGCAGTCGCGCCAGCCGTCGGCCCGCTCCCGGAACCAGGCGGTCCGGTGGTCCGGCTTCTCGACGTTGCTGTAGCAGTGGAAGGCCACCCGTTCGCGGTCGCGGTCCTCGAAGAGGGCGAGCAGAAAGGTGGCCACCGCGTGCGCGCGGAAGTCGGGCGAAACGAACCCGATGTTCAGTCGCTTCTCGGGGTCGCGGGCGGGGACGGGCGGCAGCGCCTCGCCCGCCACCTTCTGTTCGACCGCGGCGTTGAAGCGCCGGAAGGCCCGCCACATCTCGTCCCGGTCGATGCTGCCGGCGTAGTGGCAGTCCATGAGGAAGTTGCTGATGGCGCCCAGGTAGCCCGGCTGCAGGTCCATGGCGCGGCGGTAGTCGGCGTAGGCGCCGTCGAAGTCGCCGGTCTGGGCGCGGGCGTTGGCCCGGTTGTTGTAGAGGCGGGCGTCCCGCGTGTCCGGGTGGTGCCGGAGCGCGGTGTCGTAGGCCTCGATGGCTTCCTTCGGGAGCCCGAGGTCGGTGTAGCAGGCGCCGAGGTTGGTGAGCGCTTCCAGGCAGTCGGGCCGGTCGTCGATGATGGCGCGGAAGATGTCGATGGCCTTCTGGTACTTCCGGGCCCGCTTGTAGACGTTGCCGAGGTTGGCGCGCGCCTGCCAGCAGTCGGGGTCGAGCTGCAGGACCCGCTCGTAGATCCCCTCCGCCTCGGCCAGCCGTCCCTGCGCCTCGTGGATGAGCCCCAGGCTGAGGAGCGCGGAGACGCAGTCCGGATCGGTCGCCAGCGCCTGGGTGAGGAGCCGCTCGGCCGCGTCGGAGTGTCCCTGGTCCAGGAGCAGGTTGCCGAGGTTGACGTGAGCGACCACGCAGTTCGGGTCGCGTTGGGTGGCGCGGAAGTAGGCCTCCGCCCCCGCGTCGCGCCGGCCGGCCGCCAGGAGCGCGTCGCCGAGCTCCGCCAGCCCCTGCGCGGTTTCGCCGGTGACGCCCAGCGCGGCCTGGAAGGCCTCCGCCGCGTCCAGATTGCGGTCCTGCTTCCGGAGGACATACCCCAGCAGGCGCAGGGCGGTGGCGTTCCGCGGCGCGCCGCTGAGCACCGTGCGCACCAGCGTCTCGGCCGCGGCCTGGTTGCCGGCGCGGTGGAGGCGGAGCGCCTCGTCCAGCCGGGGGTCGCCCATCCCGCCGGCGGGGCGGCCGGCGCGGCGGGGCTTCGGCTTGCGCTTGCTCATGCGGTCGTCCCCTCCACGGGCGGTCCGAAACGCAACGAGCGGCCGCCGGGGCGACCGCTCGAGACGATGACGGAAAAGGAGCGCCCGCCGCGGCCGATGCGGCGCCGCCGTGCGCGCCGGTGCGTCAGCGGCGGAATCCGCTGCGCGCGCGCAGGCCCTTGAACAGCGGGCTGCTGATGAACTCCTGGTAGCAGGTCTCGCAGAGGTCGAAGCGGAAGGATCCCCCCGATCCGTCCTGCCAGGCTTCGCGGTCCAGCCGTTCCATCATCTCGGTCAGCGATTCCTCGCCGAAGTCGACCTCCTCGAAGAAGTCGCTCGTCTCTTCGTAGACCGGTCCGGCTTCGACGCGCGCCTCGAAACGGGCTTCGCGCTCCTGCATTTCCCGTCCGCATTTGTCGCATGTATAGCGGATCATGTCGCGTCCGTCCTCCTCAGTGTTCGTAGAGCCCCCAAGACGTACACCCCTTAGCTAGCGCGTATCCGGCTGTTTGTCAATGCCGGGCACGGGATGTTTTCGTCACTTTTTCTTCTTTTTGGCCAATGCCGCCGGATCGATGCCGAAGTGCTCGCCGATCACCTCCGCGATGGCCGCGGGGTCGCCCTGGCCCTTGAGCGCCCGCATGATCTGCCCCACGAAGAAGCCGGCCGATTTCAGCTTGCCGCCACGGATGTCCTCTGCCGCCTTCGGGTTGGAGGCGACGGTTTCCTCCAGCAGGCGCCGCAGTTCGCTCCGGTCGGAGACCTGGCCCAGCCCCTCGGCCTCCACCAGGGCCCGCGGCGATCCGCCCCCCGCCTCGATGAGCCGGCCGAAGATCGAGCGCGCCGTCGGCCGGTTGATTGTCCCCTCGGCCAGGAGCGCCATCAGTTCGGCCAGCATCTCCGGGGCGACGGGGAAGGCGTCGGGTGCGAGGCCCCGGTCGTTCAGCTCCCGCAGGACGTCGTTGGCGACCCAGTTGGCCGCCTCTTTCGGTGCGCCGCTGGCGCGGGCGACCGCCTCGAAGTAGTCGGCCAGCTCGCGCTCGCCGGCCAGCACCTCCGCGTCCTCCGGGCCGAGGCCGTAGGCGTCCGCCATCCGGCGCTCCCGGTCGGCCGGCAGCTCGCAGAGGTCGGCCCGGACGCGCTCGATCCAGTCCGCGTCGATGCGTACCGGCGGCAGGTCGGGTTCGGGGAAGTAGCGGTAGTCGTTGGCGTATTCCTTGGTCCGCATCTGGAAGATGGCGCCGTCGTCGATGCGGTAGCCCCAGGTCACCTGCCGGATGGGCTCCTCCGCCTCCAGCATCGCCACCAGCTCGTCGCGCACCAGCCCCAGCGCGTGTTCCACGCCGCGGAAGCTGTTCATGTTCTTGATCTCGTTCTTCACGCCCAGTTCGTTGGTCCCCACGGGCCGGACCGAGACGTTGGCGTCGCAGCGGAGGCTGCCTTCCTGCATCTCGCAGTCGCTCACGCCCAGGTAGCGCATGGTCCGCCGCAGAAGCTGCAGAAAGGTCCGCGCGTCCTCGGGGCTGCGGAGGTCGGGCTCGGTGACGATCTCGGCCAGGGGGGTGCCGGTGCGGTTGAGGTCCACCACGCTCCCGCCCGCGCCGTGGACCAGCTTTCCGGCGTCCTCCTCCAGGTGCAGGCGGGTGATGCCCACGCGCTTCGGCCCGTCGGGGCCGGGGATCTCCACCGCGCCGTGCTCGGCGAGGGGGAGATCGTACTGGCTGATCTGGTAGTTTTTCGGCAGGTCGGGGTAGTAGTAGTGCTTCCGGTCGAACTTCGTCAGCGGCGCCACCGTGCACCCCAGCGCCAGCGCCGCACGCATGCCCTTCTCCAGCACCTCGCGGTTGAGCACCGGCAGCGTGCCCGGGTGCCCCAGGCAGACCGGGCAGACGTGGGTGTTCGGATCGTGCGAGAAGCTGTTTTCGCAGCCGCAGAAGATCTTGCTCGCGGTCTGGAGCTGGACGTGGACCTCGAGGCCGATGACGGTTTCGTACTGCATGCGTTCCCCGTTTGCTTGCGTGCCGTCCCGCGGCGCCCTTCTGGCCGCCCCCCGATGCGAATCCATTCGCGTCGATCGGCCGGCGCCGGCCGGACGCGCGGATTATAGACCGGCGCGCCAGCCCTGCAACCCCTTTCCCGTTACCGTTGATCCCGTTCGACCGCAAGGCTTGACCCGGTGCGGGATCCTCGCTAGGCTGACTGGTCGCAAGGGCGCTTCCGGCCGGACGTTGCGGCGGTCGCCCCGATGCGTGCGAGGATGGCGGAACCGGCAGACGCGCAGGATTTAGGATCCTGTCCCGCACAGGGGTGGGGGTTCGAGTCCCCCTCCTCGCACCAGGTTTCTCGGGCTGAACGCTTGCCCGATGTATCGGCATGCGGTACGTTCGGCCCGTCAAGAAACGGGTGATGCTCCTAGCCCACCATTGACGGAGGAGGCCGCCATGCTGCCGGAACATCGGGTCAGCACGCATCCGGGGGTGATGCTCAAGGAGGAATTCCTCGTTCCGATGGGCATTACCCAGAGCGCCCTGGCCGACGCCCTCGGCGTTTCGCACCATGTGATTTCGGAGCTCGTGCATGGCAGGCGCGCCCTCTCGGCCCGCATGTGCGCCATGCTTGCCAAGGCGCTCGGGACCAGCGTGGAACTCTGGGCGGGCCTGCAGGCCGACCACGACCTTTCGGTCTACCTGCAGAGCGAACGCGGCCGCGCCGAGGTGAAAGCGGTCAAGCCCCTGGTGGCGTGAGTCTCCGCGATTGACAGCAGCCCCGCAACCCGGTACTCCCTGATCCCGATGCCCGCTTCCGGAGAAGCGGCCCAGACGCGACCCAGACCGCAAACGCACCAGTACTGAGGAGACGGAACGTGATCCCCACCATCCAGTGGAAGAACGGCGCGGTAACGATGATCGAGCAGACCCTCCTGCCCACGCGGCGCAAGAACATCATCGTCCGCACGGCCGACGAGATGTGGGACGCCATCAAGCGTCTCGCCGTGCGGGGCGCGCCCGCCATCGGCGTCGCCGCCGCCTACGGCGCCTACCTCGGCGTGCGCAAGACGAAGGCGAAGACCTGGGCGCAGTTCCGCAAGGATCTGAAGCAGACCACCGACTACCTCGCCACCAGCCGCCCCACCGCGGTCAACCTCTTCTGGGCGCTCGACCGGATGACCGCCTGCGCCGAGGCCCACCGCGACGAGCCGGTCCCGCGCATCCTCCAG
>CAZKKD010000045.1:0-15714 GCA_964553265.1 uncultured Planctomycetales bacterium
CCGGGATCGTGTCGGCAAAGTGTGCTGCGCCCCCGCCGGGGAGGTCGTGACGGGTGGCGCTGGGGAGGACGGCGGGGCGGAGCGCCAGGCGACGGACCGCTGCGGCAACGCGGGCGGGTTCGTCGGGGTCCAGCGGCGCGGGCGGAGCCGTGTCGACCGCACAGAAGGTGCAGCGCCGACTGCAGTTAGGCCCCATCAGGAGAAAGGTGGCCCGCCCCTTCCCGAAGCACTCCGCCGCGTTCGGACACCGCGCGCTCCGGCAGACCGTGTCAAGTGCAAGCCCCCCAAGGAGATCCCGCACCGCCCCGGACGTCCCGCCGCAGGGAAGGCGCTTGACAAGCCAGGGCGGCATCCGGCCGCCGTCGGCCGGCACAGCATCACGCATCGGCAGATCCCTCCAGGACGGTTGCGGGCGCGGCGCCGGCGGCAGAGCCGGACACCGGCATGCGGCGAACCGGAAGCGAGCGGCCCGCACGCCGTCAGCCTACACCGGCCGCGCCGGAACGTCAATCGCCGACCGGGCCGGACCGCGCCCTTCCGACTCCCACGCCGCCGCGCGGGGAGCGACGCCGCCGCCGGGCAGGCGGCGCCCGGGACAGACGGAGGCGCTCCGGACCGAACGCCGCCGCGGCCGCGCAGGCGCTTGACAGCGCAGGCTACGCAGGATAGCTTGTCAACAGGGAGGCGCGGGCGGCCCGCACGATCGACAGGGATGTTCCCCGGTGGAGCGGTCCCGACGTCGGCGTCGGGGTTGCCGCGCAACAGGGAGGAGAGGCAGACGCTTGACGGAATCCGTACCGGAAGGCCAGCCGGAGTCCCCGCAGCCGTTCGGGGGCCCGAGACGCAACCCGGAGGCGCAATGTGGGCCACCCGCGAAACAATCGAGGAGATGAGTATGCTGTCCCCGGAATTACCGAAAAACTTGTATTGTGTCCCCAGATTTGCTGTCGCCAGATTTGCCCCGAATCGAACCGGTGATGCCGCTTCTATGCAACCTGCGGCGGCATCGAGTCTGCATCCGGAATTCGCCGGAAAGGTCTTGTCCATGTCCTCCGCCTGCGTTGTACTCTCGCATATGCCGCCCGATGAATGCCAGGCCGAGATCTGTGCAGGGTCGAACCGGACGCACGGTTCGGGCCGCGAAGGGAAGCAGAATCGTCGCCCGGCGACGGGGTTCACCCTCATTGAACTGCTTGTGGTCATCGCCATCCTTTCCATCCTCGCTGGCCTGCTGTTGCCGGCCCTGGAACGCGCCATCGATAGAGCACAGCTTACTTCCTGCGCTTCCAATCTGCGCCAGAGCGGCCTGGCCATTCGGATGTATGCGGATGACAGCAGGGGGGTCATTGAGCCGGCGGAAGCTCCCGGCGGTCAGTGGAGCTGGAGGATTGCGAATTGGAATCGAAGTGTTTGTGGGGGGCAGAACTACTTCAGTCAGAGGGACGCTTCCTGGGTTCCGGACTGGCAGATCGGCAAGACACAGTATTTTGCCCGCCATGCCCTTTTGGTCTATGGTGAATATGCCACGCCCTCAGTGGCCCATTGTCCGGGGGCGCAGATTTATAGTTTCTCTGAAGAAAGGGAAAACTGGAACGCTTTTCTGCAAGATCCCCACTCAAGCTCCGTGCCCTCCATACAAACATCCTATTATTACAACCCTAGCAAGCGTAACCGGATTTTCCGCCGCCGCCAACTGGAAGATTTCAAACCCACGGAACCGATTTCCATGGATATGGTATGGGTCCTGAGTGGGCAGTCCGACCGGGTGACCTCCCACAACTCGCATGGCGATTTGGCAAGCTGGAATCTTTTGCTCAGTGATGGGGCCGTGACGTCGGCCAGCAGCCCGGAAACAATAGAACAATTGCAGATTCTGGCCAATATGGGAATCGGGGTATCGTCCCATTCGTTTATCCGCAATTCGTCGGGCGGACCCTATTGGAGTCGAGATGTATATCCTCAAATTACGGGAACGCCTCATCCATAGCTGTGAAGCAGGGTGGGCCCCGGCCCATGCCGAGACGCAACAGCGCCACCCGTCTGTCTCTGGCAATACTAGTTCTTCGGAGAAGGTTGACTTGTGAGGCAAAAACTTGTATTGTGTCCCCGGATTATTTCCACAAGGCCCAGGACCGTGCCAAGGAACAGGGCGGCGCAGATTGCACGACAGTAGAATAGGCCATGATCATTCATACTCGATCTCATTTTGCATTCCTTTCCCCAACGGAAAACATGCGTATCGTTGTTGATGGAAAGGACGTTTATTGTGCGACCTATAGCAAACAGCTCACTTTTGCAGTGAAGCGAAACGACAAGTTGTACCTCGAACTGATTCGAGAGAAGCCGGACCGTTACGTACTTTTCAGGTGCTCTTCAGAACCGATCATGCGTGTGGATTCTAGAGGGCTGGCTTCGCAGGTGCTCGTCCCTGGATACAAGCCTTTTCGCATGCCAAATGCCATATTCAATCGCATCAAACCTCTTGAAATGCGGATTGACCGTTTTGGTCTGGCTCTCGGAGGAGATCTTTGCGCTCATCTTCAAAACGGCGCGTTTATGGACATAGCAATAGGGATACTTTGCTATATCGCTGCATGGAATGCGTATCGAAGCTGAGTAAAGCAGAACGGGCAATGCGTGGCAGCCGGGGATTGTGTGGGCCTGCCCCGCCGGCTGTCGGCGGAAGGGGCCGGACAGGCGGCGGGCGGCGGGCGGCGGGCGACGGGTTCGGGGGGCCGGTTTGCCGCGGTTACGGGCGCGGGACGCGGGTGACGCCCGAGGGGTGCCAGGCCTTCGTGTAGTGCCGGAACGAAAACCGCGCGGGGTTGCCGAAGGTCTCGACCGAACCGTCGGCGTGGAGCTGGTTATGCCAGTACCAGCCGGCGCCGGGATAGCGCCAGCCCGGGGTCGGGTCCGGCATCGACTCGGAGAGGTGCGTCCCGTACCGGCCGTAGGCGTCCGAGGCGCTGTAGCGGATGTAGGCGATCGGGTCGAGCGCAAGGACCCGCCACGGCTCGATGCGGGCGAGCGTCATCCCCGCGCGCACCTGCGGCAGGATGCCGGAGTAGTTGCCGGGCGTGTCGTTCGGATTGTAGCGGCTGGGCGCGTCGTAGCCGGGCGGGACATCCCAGAGGATGAACGGGTTGGTCTCCAGCTCGCTGTGCTTTTCGAGCGCCTGCACCAGGCCCGAGTTCGCGAAGCGATAGCCGAAGAACGGCTGGTCGTCCTCGAAGGTCGGCACCGGCGAATCGGCGGGGCCGACCACCGTGCTGGTGCTGACGCCGTTGACCTTGACGGTGAGGGCGCTGCCCTGGCCGAGGTCACGCAACTGCGCGGCCGGACAGTAAAGCACCGATGCGTTGCCCATGTCGGCCACGGCCTTGATCTCGTGGGGGATCGAAAGGTTGTTGACGCCTCCCGAGGTCCAGCCGGGGTAGGACCGGAGCGTATGCGGATGGTGGTAATAACTGCCCTGCCCCATGTTCGGCAGCATGCGGGCATCGTCGGCGTAGGTGAAGAGGAGCACCCCGGCCTGCCGCAGGTTGTTGGCGCAGCTCATGCCCTCGGCCGTGCGCATCGCCCCCTGCAGCGCCGGCAGGAGGAGCGCCGCGAGCACGCTGATGATGGCGATGACCACGAGGAGCTCGACCAGGGTGAAACCGCCGGCGTGATGACGGCGGCGGCCTGAGAACTGCCGGCCGGGGTGCGACGCCGGACGGGGCGTCCGTGCACGCGTGTCGTACATGCTTCGTCCTCCGTGCCTGATCGGTCTGCAGCACGCACCCGGGTGGCATGGACCGGGACGGGCGCGCCGAAACGCCCCCGCCCCTGCCCCCGCCCGGTTTCCGTCGTTGCCTATTCGAAGACGAGGCGGCCCCAGTTGGCCGGCTCCATCTTGAGCTCGAAGACCTCGTCGGCGACGATGCCGGTGGCCTGGTTGTTCCAGTGGGTCCGCAGCACCGTGTCCTCGCCGGCGGCGTCGCCGTGGGTGGCGCCGAAGTCGGCCAGGAGCGTGAGGCCCTTCTCCGGCGCGAGGCCGAGCGCCGCGAGCGGAATGGCCGCCTCGACCGTATACCGGCGGCCGCGTTCGTCGACCTGGACATCGATCTTCGCGTCCTCCAGGACAGCGACGTACTCCATCACCCAGCCGTCGCGCACCACGCCGGAGAAGAAGGTCTTCGGCTGCTTCTCGGCGGAGGTGCGGCGGTAGAGGACGGCGGTGGGCTTGCCCTGGAAGTTGCCGATGCTGAGGCGGAGGTCGCCGGGGCCGGCCTGCTTGCGGTTCGGATCCGCGTCCGGGTCGACGCCGAGCTGGAAGTCGACGGTGTCGCCCGCGGCGTACATCCGCTCGGGCGCGGCGGCGCCGTTGACCCAGGGCGTGGCGTCGCGCACGCTCCAGCCGAGGTAGAGGTTCGCATCGTCGTAGGCCGCCGCCGCCTGGACGGCTGCGTCGCGGCTCTTGGCGAAGTTCAGGACGTAGGACTTGCCGAAGTCCTTTTCCACGTGGCCGGTGAACGCGACCGCGACCTTGCGGACGGTGGCGCGCTTGACGCCGACGTAGGCCTGCAGGAGATCGTCGCGGATCGTCTTCGCCTGGGCGACCTGCTGGTCGGTCAGGGCCAGATCGCCCTGGCCAAGCGCCTGGACCGTGTCGAGGCCGACGACCTTCATGTTGATGAACGCGGTCTTGCCGGCCTGGACGTGGAGGGCGCCGTCGTCGGTGTGGATGATGGAGCCGCCGAAGTCCTCGGCCCCCATGCCGGGCGGCACCGCGTCCATCACCGCACCGGGCGCGGCGGGGCTCGGCCAGTTGATCTTCATCGGGTTCCCCTGGAAGAGGCGCGTCAGGTAGAACCCCTCGCCGGTGAGGATGTGCCACTCGCCCTTGTCGGTGGGGATGACGAAGATGTGGCCGATGGGCTCGGGCAGCTTCGCCGTGCCGACGATGTCGTAGGCCGCGCGGATGAGCCCCACCTCCGGCGGCGGCGCACGGTGGCCGCCGTGGACGCCGACGAAGGTGTTGGGGTAGCGCCAGACCTCCTTGCCGCTGGCGATGTCGTAGCAGACGAAGTCGCTGTGGCCGGCGCCGTAGTGCCCGTTGTAGATGACGAGGTCGCCGTCCTCCGAACCGTGGCCGCGCTGCGCGCCCATGCCGCCGCGGCGGTTCCAGTCCTCGGGATGCGGGAGGGGCGTGGCCTGGTCGAGGTTGTAGATGGGCGCGCCGCAGTCGGTGAAGCCGGTCGGCGCGATGCGGAAGAGCGACCCGCAGAAAGAGAGGTCCTGCGCCATCGGCATGTACCAGCCGTCGATCCAGCCGCCGAGATCCTTCTCGTAGGTCGCGATCTCGTCGGCCTGCTCCTCCTGGTCGCCGTTGCGGTCGGCCCAGACGATCATGCCGCCCAGGACCTCGCGCTTACGGCGCCCTTCGCCCTCCTCCTTCATGAGCGGGCTGAGGCGGCTGCGCAGCGCCCAGTCGCCGGCGGCCTTGCGCTCGTAGAGGTAGACGGGGTGGTGCCCGTGCCAGCCGCCGCCGATGGCGAGGTAGAGCCGGCCGTTGGCGCCTTCGCCGAAGCGGGCGTTGTGCCACCGGCCGCGGTGGATGACCCCGGCGCAGGAGGCGCGGCCGGTCCCGGCGTCGAGGGTCCACTCACACCCGTTGCCGACCATCGTGAGCGGGTCGCGCGGGCTGATGGCGCCGCCGCCGGCGCCGTAGTGCGTGGGGCCGAAGAATTCCTGTTCGAGCGTGCCGTCGGCGGCGTTCCAGCGGCTGAAGCGGCGCGGCGCGGCGTCGTTCTCGGCCACCCAGAGCTTGCCGCGCTCGTCGACCGAAAGGCCGGCCAGGAAGCGCAGCCCCTCCGCCTCCCACGGGCCGAGAAGCGCCCGGCCGCCCGGCTTGCCGATGGTGCGGAGTTCCTCGCCGGCGGGACTGTACACGTGGATGCGGTGGTCCGGATCCCCGAAGCCGACGTAGAGATTGCCGTCCTTGTCGAGGGCGATGCCCTTTGCGGCAGCGAGCCCGTCGAGCACGGTCTCATGCGAGGCGAGATCCTTCGCGAGACGCACGATCCCTGCCTCTTCGCTGACGACGTAGAGCGATCCGTCGGGGCCGAACTCCAGGTCGCCGGGGGACGCGACTTCCGCCTCGGCGGTCTTCGCGCCGGTGGTGGCATCGAGGAGAAGGACGCGGTCGCCTTCGCCGTAGGCAAGCGCGAGGGTGCCGTTGGCGACGTCCAGGCCGGTGGCGACGTACTTGCGCGGCTTCGGGTTGCCCTTCTTGTCCTTCGGGAGATCCGCCTCGTCCATCGCCGGCGCATAGGGTTCGAGGAGATCCTTCAGCGGCAGGAGCGCGTCGTCGCCGCGCCCTTCCCACGGGGAGAAGCGGCCCGACTTGGCGTCGAGGCGGTAGATGACGTTGTCGCCCTGCTGCATGTCGTTGACGTAAACGACCTCGTTGTCGATGGCCACCAGCCGCGCCATGCCGAAGCCGCCGCGCTTGTGCCGCCAGAGCACCTTGCCGTTCGGGTCGGTGCAGACGACGGCCTTGCCCGCCTCCGAACCGGACCAGCCGAGGACGATGCGCTTGCCCTCGCTCGCGACGGCGACGGGGTTGCCGTGATCGCCGCCCCAGTTGCCGCCGGGGACGTCGAACGGGGCCGAACCGGCGTTGTTGGCCCAGCCGACCATGCGGAGGCCGATGCCGGTGTGGCAGATCGCCTTCCAGGCGTAGTCGCCCGCGGCCACCACCTCGCCGGGCTTGCGGGCGTGCGGGGTGGTGAGGCCGTCCCACTGGACCTCGTGCTCGCCCTTGCCGAAGTAGTCGCAGGTGAGGAGCTGCCGCACCACGCGGCCGTCGCCGTCGACGATGTTGAGCGAGACGTACCCGTCCTCCGGCATGGTGAAGGGGAGGGCGACGACGCCGGGCCGCTCCTCGCGGGCGAAGAGGGGCGCCCAGTCGACCCGGGGCGCGCCGTCCTCCATCGAGACCGGGAGCTCGCGGCTGTCGGCGAGGCGGAGTGCGCGCGGCTCGGCCGGGAGGTCGGCCGCCAGCGTGCCGTAGCCCCAGCAGCGATTGGCCGAGAAGGTGAAGACGCGGTCGGGGGTCTCGCCCGGACGGAAGATGCCCTTCACCGACATCCGGAAGCCGGACTCGATGTAGAAGTTGGGCTCGACGGTGATGACGATGCGCTCGCCCGTCTGCGGAACGATGCCCTCCTTCGCGAGCAGGCTCCACGGGATGGCGATCTCCTGGACGTAGCCCTTGCCGTCGGCGTCGGCGCGGAAGGCCTGCCGGGCGCCGGCGGTCTTGGCGTCCTTCATGCCGCCCTCGTTGAAGCGCTTGCCCCACGCGAGGTCGATGACATCCTTGCCGTCGCGGTCGCGCCAGGCGGTGATGTGGGTGGTGCGTTCCTCGTCGCCCTGGTCGGGGCGGGTGATGACACGGACCTGCAGGCTGTCGCCGGCAAAGCCGTGGTCGCCGGCAATGCTGCCGGGGTTGTTCATCGGGGTATGGTCGATCCAGCGCGCGAGGAGGTAGAGGTTCTCCCCGTCGTGCATGGCGTGGAACCAGCAGGCCACCTTGTCGCGCAGGTTCTCCACGTCGCTGCAGAGAAACGCGCCGGCCACCAGCGGCCACTCGTCGGCCTGCCCGTCCACCTGGACCGGCTTCGGGGCGCGGGGAACCTGGAGGTTCAGGTTCTCGGTCTCCGTCGCGAATCCGCCCATGGCCACGAGCAGCAGAGCACAGATCAACCACGTCATCCGGCGTTTCATGGAACTCTCCTTTTCCGAAAACCGGGTCATGAACGGGACAGTGCAGGCGAACCCGAGGGGACGAACGGAAGCGCTTCCGCGCCATCGGGCTCGGTGCGGCAGGGGACAATGGAGACCGGCGGCGGCGCTTCGCCGCGCATGCGGGTCGCAAACAGGTCGAGGGCAATGCGCAGCAGCTCGCCGGTGTCGTACCCGACCCGCCGCATCGGCACGCGGCGCGGCGGCGGCTGCGGGAAGTTGCACTGCGCCACGACCAGGACCTCTTCCGGCACGCGGACGCCCGCGCGCACCAGCGCATCCTCGACCGGCTCGATCAGGTTGTCGTCGTGAACGAAGAGCGCATCCGGGCGCACCGTCTGCTCGGCATGGAAGAGCGAGAGGGTGGCCGGAAGGGCGGTTTCGGGATGGGTCAGGTCGACGTACTGGGTCCAGCGGGTCCGGGTCTCCATGCCGCGCGCGGCGAGGGTGGCTTCGAAGACGGCCTGATCCGAGGCCAGGCCCGCAAAGGAACTCGCGCAGACCCGGGCCACGCGCGTCCGCCCGGCCCCGGCAAACACCTCCAGCGCCGACGGCAGCGACGGCCCGACGCCGATGGCCGGGGTTTCTTCGAATTCGTAGCGCCCCATTACCGCGGCCCGCGGCGGGAGGTCGGCGGTCAGGAGCGGGGTGCCGCCCAGCGCCCACGGCGGCGACGCGAACAGCACCCCGCCGAGGCGGAGGCGCGCCACATCCTCGCAGAGACGGGCGTAGTCCGGTCCACTGCGCCGCACATCGATGTCGTGGTAGATCCGGAAGGCGCCGCTGCGAACGGCTTCCTCCCGCAGCACACTGAAGTAGCGGTTCCAGCGCCCGGACGGATCCGGCGCGGAGGGGAAGACGAGGCCGAACGCGTCCTCGTGCGGCGGGTGGTCGGCAACGTAGACGCCGCTGCGCTCCCGCGAGACCGCGAAGCCGTCCTCCACCAGCTCCTGCACCGCGCGGCGGACGGTGACGCTGGAGGCTTCGTGCCGTTTCTGGAGGGTCTGGTAGTTCGGCAGCCGCTCCCCGGGCGCAAACTCGCCCCGAACGATGCGCTGCCGAAGATCCCCGGCGATCTCTTCCAGCTTTCCCATGGCACCCTTCCGGAATGGACGGCCTTGAAATACGGAACTCCTGCTTTTGGTATTTATGCGTCACGGAAAGCAGTATAGTACATTCATTTCTTCCCGGCAACGCAAATCCACAGAGATTCCGCGCCTTCAAAGCCCTTTCTCATTCTTTTCAACGGCTTTGTGACCTATCGAATGAGGGGGCTGCGATACGGACAAATTCCTTTTTGCATCCCCTTTTTCATTATCATGAAAGCATCGAGGCGGGGGCGATTGCCCGCGCTGCGGAGCCGCCATGCGAAATCAGGCGGCGGAGACGACAGGCAGCGGCGACGGCCCGGCGCAGCGACGCGGGGCCCGGTCGGGCGTGTCCGTGTACGTATGCAGGAGGAGAGCGAGGCGGCGGCGTCAGGCCTCGACGGCGTCGCCGACGAGCTCACCGAGGAAGGGAACCCAGTTTTCGCGGACCGTGCCGATGCGCGGGCGGGTGGAGTAGAGCTGGTCGGGCGCGCGCGGCGGACGCAAGAGCGGCATGCCCGCCTCCTCGGGGGTGCGGTTGGCCTTGCGGCGGTTGCACTGCCGGCAGGCGAGGACAACGTTCTCCCAGGTGGTGGGGCCGCCCTTGCTGACCGGCTCGATGTGCTCGAGGGTGAGCTCCCGCTCCGGCAGGCGGCGGCCGCAGTACTGGCAGGTGTGGTTGTCGCGGTCGAGGATGTTGCGGCGGCTGAAGTGGATGCGCCGCCGGACCACGCGGTTGAAATTGCGCAGCACCACCACCTCGGGCACCCCGACCCGGAAGCGCGGCGTGTGGAGGAAGCGCTCGGAGGCGGCGTTGCCCTCCACGATCCAGGTGTCGAAATCGAAGGTGCGGAAGGTCTGCGGGCAGACCACGTGGGCGTGGTTGCGGAACAACAGCGTCATCACCCGCCGCACGTTGGCCACCTGCAGCGGCATCCAGGAGCGATTGAGCACGAGCACCGGATCGTTCAGCATCCGCCACCCCTCCGTGATGCGCCTCACAACACGCGGGATGGTACGGAGGGCGCGCGATTCCGTCAAGCGGAAAGGCGGACGGACAGGGCCATTCCGTCCTCACCGTTTCAACCTGGACAGGGCTGCGACGGCTTGAAAAGGACTCCCCTCTCCCGCTGGGAGAGGGCCAGGGTGAGGGGGCCTTGCATTTTCAGACGCCCTCACCCCGACCCTCTCCCAGCGGGAGAGGGAGAACGGAATGGAACTGCGGGGCGGACGATCAGATCGTGGCGGGGTGGGCGGCGGCATAAAGCCGTGCCCGGCGCATGCCTTCGGGCCGGGCGCCGGCGGCCGCCGCCTCCTGCAGGATGGCGGCCCAGCCCGGCCAGGCGAGCGTCTCGGCGGTGGCGAGGTCGGCCCCGGGGGTCACCTCGGGGGCGGGGCTGAGCGACTCGATCACGAGACCGCTGGTGGCGAGGATGGTCGAGGCCTCGTCGAAGGGAAGCAGGAAGTAGCCGCAATCCGCCGCCACCTCGGCGAGGATGCGGTTGTCCTCCCCGTCGTCGGCGAGGCAGGCGAGCACCAGCAGCAGCCGCCCGCCCGGCGCGAGCCGGCCGGAAAGCGTGCCGACGGCCGCCTGCAGATCGGGGACGGCGTGGAGGGCCTCCCAGGACGCGATGAGGTCGAAGGTCGTCTCCGGGGCAAACGGCAGCGGCCCGCGGAGATCGGCCTCGAGGAACTCGACCCCCGGCGCGGCGGCGCGGGCCCGCTGCAGCAGATCGGGCGACGCATCGAGCCCGACGCCTTCCGCCGCGGGCGCGGCGCGCTGCAGCACGGCGGTGAGCGCCCCGTCGGCGCAGCCGAGATCGACGAACCGCTCCACCCGCGGCGGGATGCGGTCTTCGAACCAGGCGAGGATGCGCTCGCGCACCTCCGGCCCGCCGGCCAGGCGATCACCGTCGGCGGCGTAGGTCTCGGCGCGGGCATTGCCCCGCTCGCGGACCAGGTCGTAGAGCGCGACCTCGGCGGCGTCCTCCTCGGACTGGAAGTCGCGCCGGATGCGGGCCTCGGCGGCGGCGGCGGTCTTGGCGTTGCGGTCGTCGCGGAGCGCCACGGCCTGCGCGTAGGTCAGGTGCGGGTTGGACACGAGCTCGGTGCGGGCGGTGGCCTTGCGGTGGTCGAGCAGGAGGTCCTGCACCTCGGGACGGCTGCACTGCCGGGCCAGCAGGCGCGGCACGTGCGCGGTGGGTGCCTCGTCGACGAGCCGCCCGACGACCGCCAGCGGGACGGCGGGGTTGTCGGCCAGCGCGAGGGTAAGGTCGAGCGCGCGGGCGCGTTCGCGGCCGGTCCGGACGGCGAAGTCGGCCTGGATGCGCAGAAGAATCGACTCGAGAATCTCGGGGGCAATCTCTGCCCGGCCGGCCACCCCGCCGGCGACGCTGCTGTCGGGATCGTAGGCGAGGCGGCGGATGGTGTCCGGGCCCGCGTTCGGATGGAGCGCCACGGCGCGGCGCGCCTCCGGCAGGGGGTTGTGGCTGATCTCTTCCAGCTGGCCGGCATCGGCCTCGGGGCGCTGGGCCGCTTCGAGGCCGGCGTGGTGATTGCCTTCGCGCGCGCGGCGCAGCAGCGTCTGGATGGGCGCAGGCATGGGGACCCCTCCGGCGGCAAACGCGAACAGGCCCGGAAACCGAATCCGGGCCTGCGGCGCGCGGCATCCGGCGGACGCCGCGCAGGGACCTCTCGTCGATGGCGCGCGCGGTCAGGCCGAGGCGGCCTCGCCGGGCTGCGCGAGGGCGCGATTGGCGGCGAGGGCAAGACGGCCCTTGCGCCGGTCGGCGTTGCAGCGATGGAGAATGCCCTTCGCCTGCGCCTTGTCGAGCGCCTTCTGGGCCTTGCGGAGTTCCTCGTTGATCGCCTGCGGCTCGCCGGACTGCAGCGCGCCCTGGAAACCGCGCAGTGCGGTCTTCAGGCGCTCCTTGCGGCCCCGGTTGCGCAGGCGGCGCTTTTCGTTCTGACGGATTCGTTTCTTCGCGGACAAGCTGTGCGCCATCGGTCTCTCTTGCTCCTCGTGTTCCGGTTCTGTCGGTCGTCATGCGCCGCAACCGCCTTGCACCGAAGGCGGAAAGCGCGGAAGTATACACCCGGCGGCAAGGCTCCGCAAGGGCGAATCCGGAAAACCCGGCGCGAAATCCCGACCCCGTGCGCTGTCGCGCGGCGGGCGCTCAGGACTTGTCGGCGTCCTCCTGGGCCCGCTTTTCGTCGCGGAGCTCGAGCCGGAGACGCTCCACCCGCTTCCGGACATCCTTGTAGGTGATGTCGTCCTCGAAGACGCGGCTGTACTGCTTGAGGGCTTCGGCCTTGTCGCCGTTGCGTTCGAGCGCGTCGCCGAGGTTGAAGACGGTGTCGCGGATCTTGCTGAAGACCTCCTGGCCGTCCATCGCCTTGTGCAGCATGTCGATGCCGACGTCGACCTGGTCGAGCTCCACGAAGCACTGCCCCATGGAGGTGTAGGCGTCGATGGCGTGCTTGGGGTCGCGGCAGGACTGCTGGAACTCGGCAATGGCCTTGTCGTACTGTTTCGTCTCCTGGTAGAGCTTGCCGAGGTTGTGGCGGTAGTCCATGCGCAGCGGCTGGTTGTAGACGCGCTCCTCGTATTCCTTGATCTGGAAGCGGCGCAACTCCTTCAGCGCTTCGATGTAGGCCTTCTTCGCTTCGTCGGTCCCGGCTTCCTTCGCCTTGGCCTGGAGTTCGCGGACGTGAACGCGGAGCTTCTTGATTTCAAGCTCGCCGAGCTTCACCTTGATGTTGTGATCGGACGGCATGAGCTCCTGGGCCTTGATGTAAGCCTCATGCGCCTTTTCGTACCCGACGGCGAAGTTGTCGTAGTTGTAGTATTCGTCGCCGATGCGCAGGAGAATGCGGTAGTCGTCGGGGCGCTCGTCGTACTTCTTCTGGAGGCCCTTGATCTTGACGTCGCGCGCCTCGTCGGTGCGGGCGATCTGGCTCTCGATCTCCAGCTCCCGGCGTTCGTCCTCGTCCTTCACCATCGAGTGCGCGCCCTTGGTGGCGGCGGTGGCGAAGACGGTGGCGGTCTGCCCGGCGGCAAGCTCGCGGATGCGGCCGTCGATGTCGGCGTCGGGGTTGAGCTCGCGGATCTGCTCGCAGAGTTCGATGGCTTCCTGCACCTCCTCGATCTCCTCGAGCGCTTCGACGAGGTCGTACATGACGTCGACGTTCTCGGGATCGTGCTTGTGCAGCACCTCGCGGAGCTGCCAGCAGGCGAGCTCGTGCCATTCGTTGGCGAGGGCGTTCTTGGCGATGAGCTTCATGGCGAAGACGCTGTCGGGCTTGGCCGAAAGCGCATCCTCGCAGGCGAGAATGGCGGAATCGTTCTTGCCGAAGAGGGTAAGCATCTGCGCCTTGAGGAGCGGAACGAAGGCCTTCAGCAGGCCCACGAAGGCGTTGCCGCCCTCCTGGGTGACCTTCTTGGTCTGGGTGGCGCGCAGCTTTTCGCGGGCGTCGATGTTCTCCGGCTGGAACATGAGCGCCTGCTTGTAGTTGAAGATGGCCAGATCATAATTCCGGCGCTCGATGGCGCTGTGCGCCTTCTGGATCAGTTTGGAAACATCCACGGCCATCCGACACGCCTTTCGATGCAGTAACAAACAGGTCGCCGGTGGACGCCGGTACGCATGGCGTCGTCGGTAGGTTCTATCAAGAATCTGGATTCTAGCCCGCGCCCGACGCAAGTCAATCGAAAAAAGGGGCTTGAACTGCCCCGCAAGCGGGATACACTCTCCGGATCGACACCTGAAACCGTGAGGGCTCCGAAAGGAATACGTCGCATGCAACTCGGCATCCACGTCTATCCCGACCCCGTCCTCCGGCGGGAAAGCGCCCCGATCGAGGTGATCGATCCGGAGCTCTGCTCCTTTGCCGAGGACATGACCGAGACCATGTACACCTCCGACGGCGTGGGCCTGGCCGCGCCGCAGGTGGGGGTGAACAAGCGACTGATTGTCGTGGACGTCTCGCGCGAGCACAACGACCCGCAAGTCCTGATCAATCCTGAAATTGTGGAGCGCAGCGGCCGGCAGACCGGCGAGGAGGGCTGCCTCAGCCTGCCGGGATTGCACGCCGACATCAGTCGCGCGATGACCGTCACCGTCGTCGCCCAGCTGCTGACCGGCGAGGAGGTGGAGATCCGCGGCGAGGGGCTGGCCGCACGGGCGCTCCAGCACGAAATTGACCACCTGGACGGCATCCTGTTCATGGATCGGGCCGGCACGGTGGACCGCTTTCGCCTGCGGGACGAACTGAAGCGGATGGAGGAGGATTTTGCGCGCCGCGCCCCTGCGTAACCGAAGCACCGAACCCGGCGCCGCGCACGCACAACCCCCTCCGCAATAACGGGATCGGCCCCTGCCGCCCGCACGGCACCCGTCGACATCAGAAGGAGCAACGGTGCGCCTGGCCTTCTTCGGCAGCGGCGACTTTGCCGCGCCCTGCCTGTATGCGCTCGCCCGGACCGACCACGACCTCGTCCGCGTCGTGACCCAGCCCGACCGGCCGGCCGGCCGCGGCGGCCGGGTGCGCATGACGCCGGTGAAGGAGGCCGCCCTCGCGCTCGATCTGCCGGTCGACCAGCCGGAGACGCTGCGCGGGGACGAGCCCGTCGAGCGCCTGCGGGCCGCGCGGCCGGACCTCGCCGTCATCGTCGCGTACGGGAAGAAGGTGCCGCCGGCCATGCTGGCGGCGCCGCCGCACGGCTTCATCAACGCCCACGCCTCCATCCTGCCGAAATACCGCGGCGCCGCCCCGGTGCCGCATGCCATCCTGGAAGGCGAATCGGAGACGGGCGTCACCGTCTTTCAGCTCGAAGAGGACTGGGACAGCGGCCCCGTCTACGCCGAGGCCCGCACCCCCATCCGCGGGCGCGACACCGCCGGCAGCGTGCTGGACCGCCTGGCGCCGCTGGCCGCCGACCTGCTGGTGCAGGTGGTCGACGCCATCGCCGACGGCTCGGTCCGCCCCCAGCCGCAGCCCCACGGCGAGGCCACCCGCGCGCCGAAGTTCTCCCGCGAAGACGGGCTGATCGACTGGACCGCGCCCGCCGACCGGATCGACCGCCAGGTGCGCGCCTTCCAGCCCTGGCCGGAAGCCTTCAGCACCCTCCCGGGCAAGCGGGGGCAGACGCTGCGGCTCCACATCCTCGGCGTCGAGCGCGAACCCGACCGCGACCCCGACGCCGCCGCGGCCGCCCCCGGCGAAGCCATCGTCGCCGACGGCAAGGCCGGCCTGGTGGTCGCCACCGGCACGGGCGAAGCGCTGCGGCTCACCGCGGTCAAGCCCGCCGGCAAGCGCCCGATGACCGGCGCCGAGTTCGTCCGCGGCCACCGCGTCGAGCCGGGCGCCCGGCTGGGCGCCTGAGCCGCCGCCGCCCGGCCGACCGGGAGGACCACCACCGCCACATCCGGGGATGGTTGTGGGAGTTGGGGTAGAAAAGGGTTGCGCTGTCGGCCGGGGCGTGCTGTAATGAGCGGTCGAGGAGAATCCACAGCGAATCCCTGCTTCGAAAACTCTGGAAGAGCGGAGGCGCGCCATGCCAATCAAGGTGAAATGCACGGGTTGCAGCAAGGTCCTGGGCGTGCCGGACAAGTTCGCCGGCAAGGCGGTGAAATGCCCCAACTGCCAGAAGCCGGTGAAGGTGCCGGCCGCCGAAGCCGCCGAACAGGAAGCCGCGGCTCCCCCTGCCCCGAAACCGCAGACCAAGCCGGCGCCCAAACCGGAAGCCAAGCCGGCGCCGCCTCCGGTACCCGACGAGGAAGAAGAACCGGCCGCCCCCGAGGCACCGGACACCGACACCGACGAGGACGAAGACGAA
>CAZKKD010000046.1:0-15277 GCA_964553265.1 uncultured Planctomycetales bacterium
CCGCGTTCACCTTCGCCGTCAAGGCGCACCGGACGCTGACGCACGAGATCGGTGCGGGCTGGCGGCGGGAGGCGGCCCGTTTCCGCGAGGCGGTGGCCGGGCTCCAGGCGCGGGACGCACTGGGGGCGGGGCTGGTGCAGTTTCCGCATTCGTTTCCCTATACCGTCCAGAACCGCCGCCACCTGGACGCGCTCCTGGGCGAGTTCGAGGGACTCCCGTGCGCCTGCGAGTTCCGCAGCCCGGAGTGGCTGCGCGACCGCGTCTACGACGGCCTGCGCGCCCGCCGCGCCGCCCTGGTGGCGGTGGACGAGCCGGCCCTGGACGGGCTCCTGCCCCCGGTGGCGATACCGACCGGCCCGCTCGGCTATGTCCGGTTCCACGGGCGGAACGAGACCAACTGGTGGCGCGGCGACAGCGCCAGCCGGTACGACTACCTCTATACCGAGAACGAGATCGCCGAGTGGCTGCCCCGTTTCGAGACGCTGTCCGCGGCCGGGCCGGTGTTTGTCTACTTCAACAACCACTGGCGCGGGCAGGCGCCCCGGAACGCGGAGATGCTGCGGCGGATGGTGGCCCTGGCGGGGGAGGGCGCGTCCGATGGCGGCTGAGGCGCCGACGCTCCTGTTCCTGCGCGTGCCCCAGTTCGAGGCCGCGGTGCTGCAGGCGCTCCACCCGTCGTTGCGGGGGCGGCCGGTGCTGGCGGTGTCGTCGTTCCGGGCGCTCGGCCGGGTGCTGGCGGCGTCGCCGGAGGCGCTGGCGTGCGGGGTGACGGCGGGGATGACGGTCCGCCTGGCGCGGGAACGCTGCCCCGATGCGCAGCTGTTGCCCCCGGACGCGGAAGGCGAGGAACGCGCCATGGCGGCAATTTTTGCCGCCGCGACGACGCGCTCCCCCCTGGTCGAGCGGGCGGGACGGGGCGGCCTGCTGCTGGACACGGCGGGGACGGAGCGGCTCTTCGGCCGGGGGGTGGACCTGGCGGCGGGGTTGCAGCGGGAAGTGAAGGATCGGTACCGACTTCCAACCGCGATGGGCCTGTCGCGGCGGCGCGCCTGGAGCGCACTCGCCCAGCGCGTCGCCGAGCCCGAGGGCGTCTTTGCCGTGCTGCCGGGCCTGGAAGCGGGGTTCCTGGATGCGGTTTCGCCGGCCTGGCTGGACGGGATCGGGCCGCGCACCCTGGAGCGCTTGCATGAGATGAATATCACCAACCTCGGCCAGTTGCGCCCGTTTGGCCGGGAGCGCCTGGTGGGCCTGTTTGGCGCGGCGGGGCGGATTCTGTCCGATGTTCTTGCGGGAGAGGAGGATATGCTTCCGGTGCGGCCGGCGGAGGAGAGCCTGCGCTGCCGGGATGTCGGCGAGCGGATCGAGGCGGCCGCGACGCTGGCGGAGGACACGGTGGCGGCTGAACAGCTGCGCGTGGTGATGCGCGCCCTGGCGGGGACGGTGGCGGCGTCGTTGCGCATGCGCGGCGCGGGGGCGGCGCGGCTGCGACTGCGCATTGCGTATGCGGACGGCCGCAGCGCGGTCCGGCAGGCGCGCCTGCCGGGGCAGGTCTGCAACGAGGCGGTGCTGCGCGCGGCGGCGCTGCGGTTGCTGGAGCGCCTGCACGGCCGGCGGGTGCGCCTGACGCGGCTGGTGCTGCGGGCCGAGTCCCTGGGGCCGCCGGAGCGGCAGCGCAGTCTCTTCGAGGCGCCGGCCGTGCGTACCGACGACGCGCTGGGCCGCAGCCTGGACCGCATCCGGCGCCGGTACGGCGCGGAAACGCTCCGCTCCGGGGCGGAACTCCTGTGCCGCGCGTCCGATCCGGATCGGGCCGCGCTCGGCGGCGGCGGGCGGTGATCATGCGCGTCCTGCTGGATGTCCAGTCGCACTTTTCCCTGTTCCGGGGGACGGCGTCGCCGGAGACGCTCCTGCGGGCGGCGGCGGAGCAGGGCTACACCCACATCGCGATTGCGGACCACGCCGGCCTGTACGGACTGCCGGAGGTGCTCCGGTTCGCGCCGCGCTGTGGGGTGACCCCGCTCTACGGCGCGTCCTTCCGGACCGGTCCCCGGAGCGGGCTGACGCTCCTGGTCGCGGAGGCGGAAGGGTATGCGCGCCTCTGCGGCGTGATCACGCGCTGGCACGCCGCAGAGGCGGAGCGGAGGCCGGCGGCGGAGCGCCTCCGCGCGGCACTGGCCGCAGGGGTGGGCGGCCTGGTGGCGCTCTGCGACGACGCGGATCTGGTCGAGTGGCTCCGGCCGCGGACGGAGCGGCTCTGGTACCGTGTCGGCCGTTCGCTGCGGCGTCCGCCGCGCCGGGTCCGGGAGGCGGGGCTGCCCTGTGCCTTTGCGCCGGAGGTGGTCATGCTGGCGCCGGCGGATCACGCCACGCACCGCCTCCTGTGCGCCATCGGGCGGAAGACGACGTTCGACCGGATCGGCCCCGAGGACTGCGCGCCGGAGACGGCGTGGCTGCGCACGCCGGCGGCGTATGCGGAGGCCTATGCCGTCTTCGCCGACGCGATGCGGGAGAGCGAGCGGATCGCGGCGTCGATCCGGTTTGTCCCGGCGACCGCCCCGATCGCCCCGCCGCCGCCGGCGGGGACGGAGGATGCGCTTGCGCTTCTCCGCCGCCGCGCCTATGACGGGGCGCAGCACCGGTACGGCGAGATCGGCGACGCGGTGGCCGCCCGCCTGGAGTTCGAGCTCGATCTCATCGGGACCAAGGGCTTCGCCGAGTACTTCCTGCTCGTCGACGACATCGTGGCGGTTTCGCCGCGGACCTGCGGGCGCGGGTCGGGCGCCGCGAGCCTGGTGAACTACTGCCTCGGGGTCACCAACGTGGACCCGCTCAAGTACAACCTCATGTTCGAGCGTTTCCTGAACGCCGCCCGGACCGATCCGCCGGACATCGACGTCGACTTCGCCTGGGACGAACGGGACGGCGTGATCCGGCACGTCCTGGCGACGCACGGCGCCGACCGCGTCGCCCGGGTCTGCAATCACAACCGCTTCCGGCCGCGCCTGGCGATCCGCGAGGCCGCGCGCGCGTTCGGCTTTGCCGAGGACGAGATCTCCCGCCGGATGCAGGCGATGCCGCAGACCATCTCCGCCTACGCGACGCGCCCGGACCTCGAAACCGCGACCCGCGCCGGGGCGTCCCCGGATGGGGACCCCTGGGACGAGGCGATGCGCCTGGCCGCGACGCTGGTGGGCCTGCCGCGCGGGGTGTCGATGCATTGCGGGGGCGTGGTGGTGACGCCGGGGCCGGTAGCGGCGCATGCGCCGGTCGAGCGCTCTGCCGGGGGGCAGTCCCTGCTGCAGTGGGAGAAGGACGGCGCCGAGGCGATGGGGCTCATCAAGGTCGATCTCCTCGGCAACCGCTCGCTCGCCGTCATCCGCGATACTGTGCGCGACGTGGCCGCCGCGTCGGGGATCGACGAAGCGGCGGTCATCCCCGGCGACCCGGCCGACGACGCGGCCACGCGGGCGACCGTGGCGGCGGGGGCGACGATGGGGTGCTTCTACATCGAGAGTCCGGCGATGCGGCTCCTCCTGCAGAAGGCGCGCCGGGGCGACTTCGACCATCTCGTCATCCACTCGTCCATCATCCGCCCCGCCGCCAACGACTTCATCCGCGAGTACCTGGCGCGCCTGCACGGGAAGCCCTGGCAGCCGTTTCATCCGCGGCTGGCCGGCGTCTTCGACGAGACCTACGGCATCCCGGTCTACCAGGAGGACGTGGTCAAGCTCGCCATCGCGCTGGCCGGGTTCGACTACGCGCGCGCCGACGGGCTGCGCAAGTGCCTGGGCAAGGCCGACGCCGGCCGCCGCCTGCAGGAGCGGTTCGACGCCTACCGGCGGGGCTGCCGGGCGCAGGGGGTCGACGAGGAGACGATCCGCACCACCTGGGCCACGGTCCTCTCCATGACGGGGTATTCGTTCTGCAAGCCGCACTCGGCGAGCTACGCCCGCGTCTCCTTCGAGGCGGCGTACCTGAAGACGCACCACCCCGCGGCGTTCCTGGCGGCGGTGCTCTCCAACGGGGGCGGCTACTACTCGGCGCAGGCGTATGTCTCCGAGTGCCAGCGGATGGGGCTGCGCGTCCTCGGGCCGGACGTCAACGCCTCGCGCGAAACCTGCAGTCCGGAGGACGGCGCGGTGCGGATCGGCCTCGGCGGCATTGCCGGCCTGACGGAGCGGGCGGTTGCGGCGATCCGGGAAGCACACCGGCGGGACGGACCGTTCGCGTCCCTTGCGGGGTTTGTCGACCGGACACGGCTGGCGACCGAGGACCTGCGGCGGCTCGCCCTGGTCGGGGCGCTCGATGCGCTCGCGCCGGGGCTCAACCGTCCGCAGATTCTCTGGCTCGTCCAGGCGCGGCGCGGCCGGCCGCCGGGGGGCGGGCTCTTTGCCCCCGCGCCCGAATGCGTGCCGCGGCTGCCGCCGTATACGCTCCGGCAGCGGTACGAGGCGGAGTACGCGGCGCTCGGGTTTCTGCCGGGGGCGCATCCGCTGATCCTGTATGAGGAGGGGCTGGGCCGCCTCCGCCGGCGCACCGTTCCGATCGCACGGATGGACGCGCATGTCGGGCGGCGGGGGACCGTGCTCGGCTGGCCGGTGACGGCGAAGGTGGTGGAAACCAGGCGGGGCGAGCCGATGGTCTTCTACTCCTTCGAGGACTTCGACGCCATCACGGAGACGGCGCTCTTTCCGGAGGCGTACCGCCGCTACCACCGCACGCTCCGGCACGCGCAGCCGTTTCTGCTGACCGGGCGGGTGGAGGCGGAGTTCGGCGTCGCGACGCTGATCGTCCAGAGGATGGAGCCGGTCGTGGGGTGCGAACGCGCGTCGCGGACTGCGGCCCACGCGTTGCCGCGGTCGCGCCGGCGGAGCGCCTGAGGGGCGCCGGGACTTGCCAAGCCGTGCCCTGCCGGGCATACTGCGGAATGGCCGGGCGGGGCGGGGCGCTTTCGTTGCGTGCGGAAAACCGGGCATTCCGCCCCCCGCCATCCGGATGGCAGAAAAGGACAGCGACCGTGACCGATCCGACGCGCGACAACGGCGCCGCCGATGGCGCCCCCCTGCAGCCTCCCTGGGCCTCGACCGCGGGGGAAGCCTCGGACGCCGGAGCGAAGGGCGTGGACCGGGGGGCGCTCCCCGCGGCCTGGGGGCGTTCGGTGGGCGCTTCGTTCGCCTCCGGCGGGACGTTGAAGGCCGAGGCGGACGCTGCCGCCGGCGCGGATGTGGATGCCGATTCGGGGCCGGGGCCGCCGTCGCGGATCTCGCTGCGGGAGGTTTCCGTCGGGCCCGCCGGTGCGGCGCTGGACCCGCCGCCGCAGTTCGCGCTCGCGGGACTCCTGGGCGAGGGCGGCATGGGCGTGGTCCACGCCGCGCACCAGACCGCGGTGGACCGGGAAGTGGCCGTGAAGGCGATCCGCCCCGAATACGCCGCTGACGAAGGCCACCGGGCGAAGTTCCTGGCCGAGGCGGCGGTGAACGCGGACCTGGACCATCCCGGCGTGCCGCCGCTCTTCGACCTCGGCCGGGACGCCAACGGCACCCTCTTCTACGCGATGCGGAAGGTGACCGGCCGGCCCTGGAGCGAGTCGATCCACAACAAGAGCCTGCCGGAAAACCTGGACATCCTGCTGCGGGTGGCCGACGCGGTCGGCTTTGCCCACAGCCGGGGGATTCTCCACCGCGACCTCAAGCCCGAGAACGTGATGCTGGGCGACTACGGCGAGGTGTACCTGATGGACTGGGGCCTCGCGGCCGCCATTCCCGGCTGGCCGGACTGCGTGGGCGCGGCGGCGGACGAGGCGTCCACAATCACCGACGCCCCGCCGGCGCACGCCCCCGCCGCCTCCGCCGACGGAGCAGGGGAGGCCGACGACGCGGGGCCGGAGGCCCCGGGGACGGTCGCGCCCGGCATGGCGTCCGGCTTTTACGAACAGGCGACTCTCGCCCCCGGCGCGGCGGAGGCCGGCCCGGACGCCGCGACGCTGGCCGGCGGAGAGAGCATGGCCCCCGGTCCGGCGGTACCGCCGCGCCGCCGGGCCCGCGTGGCGCGGACGACGGATGCCCTGTCCCGTCCGCCGCGCTGCAAGGCCGAGCCGATCACCCGCGACAACGCCATGGCGGGGACGCCCGGCTACATGGCGCCCGAGATGGCGATGGGGGACCCGGAGCGGATCGGCGTCCACAGCGACGTCTATCTTCTCGGCGCCATCCTGTACGAGATCGTCACCGGCATTCGCCCCCACGGCGGGCAGGATCTGAAGGCGATGGTGCACAACATCGTCCACAACATCATCCAGCCGAGTCCGGAGCGCGGGGAGCTGGTGGACATCGCCCGCGCGGCCATGGCGGCCGACCCCGCCGACCGGCCGCGGGACGTGCGCGCCTTCCAGCAGGCGATCCGCGAGTACCAGACCCATGCCGAAAGCCTGGCGATGTGCAAGGAGGCGGAGAAGGACCTCCGCACCGCCGGGACGTCGAAGCGCTACGACGACTTCGCCCGCGCCATGTTCACCTACGAGCAGGCCCTCAAGCTCTGGCCCGAAAACCGCACCGCCCGCGAGGGCGCCCGCACGGCGCGCCTGGCCTACGCCAACGGTGCGTTCGAGAAGGGGGACTACGGGCAGAGCCTGGCGCTCCTGGAGGCCGGGGGGCTCATGGCCGACCCGCTGGCGGACCGGGTCCGCGCCGCCCGGGACGAGCGCGAAGCGCGCCTCCGACGGGCGCGGACCATGACGCGTGCGGCGGCGGGCCTGGCGGCGGCGGTGGTGCTGGTGGTCCTGGCCGGCGGGTGGTGGATCAGCCGCGAACAGGCCCGCACCGCGAAGGCCGAGCGGGAAGCCACCGCCGCGCGCCTGGCCGTCTTCGAGGAGGAGCAGCGCCGGCGGGAGGAGTGGCTGCCGGTCTGCGACCTCGACTTCACGACCGCCGATGCGCTCGACCCGCGCTTCGGCACACCCTACCTCTGCACCAGTCCCGTCACCGGCGTCCCGGAACGGGAGACCACGCCTGTGCCCGATGCGGTGCGCCTTTCCGACGCGGGCCTGGCGCTCCAGGGCACGACCGACGCGGGGGGGGGCTTCGTGGTGCTGCCGTGGCGCGAGCCGGTGGGCAACGATCTCCGCCTCGAAGCCGACCTGCCCCTCGGGACGAAGGGGGAGCCGGGTTATGCGATCCTCACGCTGGCCGGCGACGGGCTGGACGGCTACCGGCTGGTGATCTTTCAGGATCTGGACGGCCGGCTCCTCAACTTCGAGATCGATACCCAGCACGGGGGGAAGCACACGGTGCTGGCGCGCATCCCGGACGCAATCCCGCTGGAGGGGACGCTGCATACCGTCCGCTTCGAGAAGGTGGGATCCTGGCTGCGGGCCAGCCTGGACGGGAAGGAACTCCTCTCCCGCTACGTGGCGGTGCCGCTGGACGGGGAGGGGCAGCTTACCTTTTCGCTGGCGACGCACTGGATGACCAACCGCGTTCGCCGCCTCCGCGTCTGGAAGCGGCGCGCGCCGGAGCTGGTGCCGGTCCTGGCCGCGGGGCGGGAGCTGCTGCGCGCGGGACACCCTGCGGATGCGGCGGCGTTCTTTCAGCGGCAGGCGACGCTGCAGACCGAGCCGCTCCTCCGGCGCGAAGCGGAGGTGCTGCTGGCGCTGTCGTGGATCGAGCTCGGCCAGCTCGACCGCGCAGCGGAACAGCTCGACAAGGTGATTGCGGCGATCGAAGCGCATCCGGATGCGGACGGCGTTCACCTCGCGCACCTGGCGCTGGCCGGGCTGGTAGACCTCCAGGTGCGGCGGGACGACTTCGCCGCCGCCGGGGAGGCGGCCCGGCGCGCGCACCGCCTGGACCCGACGTCGCTCCTGCCGTCCCGCGTGGCCGAGGAGGTGCGCGCCTGCCTCGGCCGGCACGTGCGTCCCGTGGATGCGACGAATCCAGCGGACGGATCGCTCGTGACCACGCTGCCGCCGGCGCGCGAGCAGGCCGTCCTGGGGGTGCTGGCCGGGCTCCCCCTCTCCGAACTCAACCTGACGATGACCGGTGTCACGACGCTCGATCCGCTCCGGGAGATGCGATTGAAGAGCCTGACCTGTGCGCGGAACGCCGTGGCGGACCTCTCTCCCCTGCGCGGCATGCCGCTGGGTACGCTGTTGATCGCGGGCAACCGGGTGGTGGACCTCGGCCCGCTCGCGGGGCTCCCGCTGGAGCGCCTGGGGATCGATCACAACCGCATAGAAAATCTGGAGCCGCTGCGGGGGATGGAACTGCGACAGCTTCTCTGCGGCTACAATCCCATCCGCGATCTCTCGCCGCTGCGAGGGATGCCGCTGTCTACGCTGCTTTGTGAAGCATGCCAAATCGACGACCTGGCGCCGCTGCAGGGTCTGCCGCTGCAACGGCTGGATGTCCGCTTCAACTTCGTGACCGATCTTTCGCCCCTCCGGGGAGCTCCGCTGAAAACACTCTACTGCGACGGCAACGCGGTCGCGGATCTCTCTCCCCTGGCGGAGTCGCCTCTGGAAGTTCTGGGACTGGGCGGGAACCGGGTTCGGGACCTGTCGCCGCTGGCGGAGCGCCCGCGTGCCTCGTTGCGCGAACTGTGGATTGGGGGCAACGAAGTCAGCGATCTTGCGCCGCTGGCGGGGATGCAGCTCCGCTCCCTGTCGGTATCCGGCAACCCGGTGACCGACCTTGCACCGCTGCGGGGGATGCCGCTGCAGGACCTGGATGTGGAAGGAACAGAGGTGTCCGATCTCGCCCCGCTGGCGGAACTGCCGCTGGTGACGCTCTCGGTCGCCGGAACGCAGGTGACGGATCTTGCCCCCCTGGCGGGTCTGGGGACGCTGCGTTCGCTCGACATCAACGGCATCCCGCTGACGGACGCGAACCTGCGGGTGGCGGCGGGGCTGCGCCTTGCTTCGCTCGGCATCGACCTCCGCAACGCGAAAGCGCGGGCGCTGGTGCGGAAGGCCGACCGCCTCACCACCGTCAACGGATGCGGACGTGATGCGGCGCTGCGCGCGCTGCCGCTGCTGGAGGCCATCGAGAGCGGCAACCCGGCGGTGCTGCGGCAGCAGGCAACGCCTGCGGACGGGCGTCTCCGCCTGCTGCTGCCCGTCCGGGTCTCGTGGGCGGAAGCCGATGCGTTGGCCCGGCGCGCAGGCGGCCGCCTGCCCGACGTGCGCGACGCGGATGCGCGTTCCGCCCTCGACGCGTTCTGCAAAGAGAGCGGCAAGAGCGAAAGCGCCCTGGTCTGGGTGGATCTGCGGCGGACGCCGGAAGGCGCGTGGCAATGGAGGGACGGCACGGCAGTGGACGAGGCCTCCTGGTTGCCCGGCCTCGGGTGCCAACGGCGGCGGGAAGGGGACGCGAACCGGGCTGTGCTGGGGCCGAGTGATAGGCCGCGCTTGCTTCCGAGCGCGGGGGAGGCCCTGGCCCTGGTCGTCATCGAGTGGCCGCTGGCGGAGTAGGGGGCTTCGTACACCGCCCCGTAAGCAGATGAACAAATTCGCCAGGCGGATGTCTCCCTCTCCCTCTGGGAGAGGGCTGGGGTGAGGGGATGGACCACGCTCAAGGTGAGGCGCCCTCACCCTGACCCTCTCCCAGAGGGAGAGGGAATGGTCACCTATTTGCGGGGCGCTGCACTTCAGGCTGCGTTCTCAGCCGCCGAGGAGGCGGCGGAGGCGGTCGGAGAGCTGCGACGACTGGAGGGCCGGCGGCACTGCGGCGCTCGCCTTCTGCTGGGCGAGGTAGGCCTGGTAGTCGCGGAGGCACGCGAGGACCTCCGCCCCCCCGTCGCCGGCGAGCGTGTCGGCGAAGCGCGTCTCGAGCGCGGCGAGGATGGACTCGAAGAGCTTGCGGTTGCCCTTCCGGATGCCGCCCTCCTTGGCGGCGTACTTCGCCAGCTTGTCGCAGTTGGCCTGGATGCGGGCGACCTCGTTGCCCTGATCGGCGCCGGCGCGGTTCTTCGCCTCCAGTTCGCGGAAGGCGCTCTGCAGCTTCTCCTGTTCGAGCTGCAGCGTCTCCGAATTTTCCTGCGCCGCTTTCGCCTGTCCCTGCGAGTCGAGGAACTTCCGGGAGGTGTCGCCGAGGCGGCGGACCAGCGTCTCCAGGAGGGTGGAGACGATGGTGGGGTTCTCGCGCATCACGCGTTTCTGATCGTCCTTGCGCACCCGCAGCAGCTTGGCCGGGCCGGCCGCGACGATGGAGGCGCTGCGCGGCTCGCCGGTGAGGAACGACATCTCGCCGATGGGCTGGCCGGGCTCGTCGATGGTGGCGATGACGTTGCCGTCGATGACGACGTTCACCGCCCCCTCGGTGAGGAAGTAGCAGTCCTGGTCCTCGTCGTCGCCCTGTTCGAAGATGAGGTCCCCCTCCGCGTAGGTCTGCGAGAGGTCCTGCACCTTGTCCGCCTTCTGCTGGTCCTTGTACTGGCGGATGTTCTCGTGGACGATCTTCTCGGTGTCGGCGATGGTCCCCTCGATGCGGAGCGAAACCGGGATGTGCATCGCCACGTCCTCGTACTCGGCGATGACGGCGGGGGTGATGAGGGTGCCGGCCTGGAGGATGGGCTGGTTGTTCCAGCGGGCGGCTTTCTTCAGGGTGCCGCCCTCGGCGAAGGCGAGGGGGACCTTGGTCAGGTTGATCTTCTTGTCCGACCCTGCGGCCATGCCCATCCCTCCCGCCGGCGGTGCGGCGGAGCGCATGCGGTGCGGCTGTAACGCACCGCCGGCCAACGCCCGCTCGTCGCCCGGCGGCGGATGCGTGCATTATGCCCGGCGACGCCCGCAAAGGCAAGCCCGCAGGGCCCGCGCCGGGGGGGCATTCCGTTCTCCCTCTCCCTCTGGGAGAGGGCTGGGGTGAGGGCCTCGGACCGCAAGCATCCCCTCACCCTGACCCTCTCCCAGCGGGAGAGGGAACCTTTTGCCGCAATCGCGTCACCGAATTCGGAACGGAATTGCAGGAACGGAATGCTCCCTGGGCTCGCGCCGGGGTCAACGCCCCCCCTCGCGGAGCCAGTCGAGCACCTCCGCGGTCCGGACGGTCGCGCCGCAGGTGACGGTGTCGGCGCCGCCGTAGTAGAGATCGATGGTGCCGTCGCCACGGTCCACCAGTCCGTTGTGGAAGACCACGTTCGGCATGAGCCCCTCGTTCTCGTAGCGCTCGGTGGGCTCGAGGAGCGGGTGCTCCGAGCGCGCGAGGACGATCCAGGGTCGCTCCAGGTCCAGGAGGAGCGCGCCGGAGCAGTACCGGATCGACTCGTCCGAGGCGTGGTAGAACTGCAGCCACCCCGCCTCGGTGCGCACCGGCGGCGCGCCGCAGCCGACGCGTTCGCTGTCCCACTTGCCGGGCCGCGGACCGATGAGGTAGCGGTGCCCGCCCCAGTCCAGCAGGTTCTCCGAACTCGCCAGCCACATCGAGGGCGCGCCGAGCTGCTTCATGCTCGGGCGGTGGAAGGTCCACGCCCGGCCGCCGATGCGCTCGGGGAAGATGGCGATGTCCTTGTTGTCCGGGGCGAAGATGATGCCGAGGCGCTCGAACTGTTTCCAGTCGCGGGTCCGCGCGAGCGAGGTGGTGACCCCGCGGAGGGCGATGGAGCTGTAGTTGATGTAGTGCCAGCCGTCGAGCTCGGTGATGCGGGGGTCCTCGATGCCATAGGCCTCGTCGGGCCCCTCGGGGAAGAGGGCCGGGGCCTCGTCGACGGTGAAGGTGCGCCCGTCGGTGCTGCGGGCGATGCGGAGGTGGCTGATGCTGGTGAGGTAGAGCACGCCTCGATAGTCGAAGACGCGCGGATCGCTGGCGTCGAGGTCCGGATCGTCCAGGCGCACCGAGAGGATCCGGTAGCCGCCCGGCTGCTCGGGGTCGAGGAAGGCGGTCTTGACCACGCCGTCCTCGGGGACGGGACGCTCGGCAACGCGAACGAGCAGGAGCGTCTCTCCGTTGTAGACGGTCGCCCCGACGTTGAAGGCGCAGAGCACCTCCATCTCCGGCGACGAGGGCTTGACGTCCGCGGGGGTGAGGATGGGGTTGTTGTCAAAACGGGTCAGCATGGGGGTCTCCTCTGGTCTGGCGCCGGAGCGCATCCGGCGGATCGGTCCGTGTCGGTTCGCGCAACGTCGCAACCGCCTCGGACATGACGTGTACGGACGCCGGTTATAGCGCACCCGCGCGTTGCCCGCAAGGCGCGCCCGGTGAAATCGCGCGTCCGTCAGCGCCGGTCCGGCGGCCGCGCGCCGCGCCCGGCCACCTGCGAGGGCGGCAGGCCCACGATGCGGCGGAAGACGCGGGAGAAGTGGAACGGGTCCGGCATGCCGACGCGTGCGGCCGCCTGCTTCACCGAGAGCCCGTCCTCCTGCAGGTGCCGGTAGGCGCGGTAGACGCGTTCGCGCTGGAGAAACTGCGTCGGGGTCATCCCGATCTCGCGCTGGAAGAGCGCGTTGACGTACTCCGGGGTGATGTGGAACGCCTCGGCCAGGTCGCGCCGTCCCACCGGCCGGGCGAGGCGCTGGCGCAGAAACGCGAGCATCGCCTCCATCCGGCGGCTGCGCGGGCGGCGGTCGTCCCCCTCCCAGAGCGCAAGCAGGCGGATGCCGATCTCGCGCGCAATGGCGCCGGCCAGCGCCCTGCGGTAGGGGTGGACCCCGGCGAAGGTGTCGGCCCCGCGCTTGAAGAGCCCCAGGAAGACCGGCAGGTCCACCGCCGGCGTCACCCGCTGGAACGGAACGGGCAGGCGGTACTCCCCCGCCGCATGCGTCCGCCCCGCGACGAACTCGAGGTGCAGACAACTGAGGATGCTGCGCCCCCCGGTGTCGACCCGCCGAAGCAGGTGCGCTTCTGCCGGCGGAATCGTGAGGATTTCACCCTGCGCGACGGCGACCGGCGGGGCGTCGTGCCGCTCGTAGGCGTAGCGCCCCGCCACGACCAGGATGAGCTCGAAATCCGCAATGGTCCGCCAGCCCCAGGTCGTGCCCGGCGGCACGGAGATGTAGTTGAACGTGCGCACGTCCGGATCGATGGCGTCGGCGCGGACGGGAGTTGTCGCCATGGGGCTGCGCTCCATACATCTTACTCCAGAGCATGGAATGATAACCTGCAGTCATGAAAGAGCAATGCAAAAGCCTTTTAATGAATGAGTTACAGGCTAGCATGGGTATTCAGAAGGAACCACGGAAGTCTTACGATTGTGCTGATCAGCATTTGCAGCCCACTCTTGGGAGGAGATTCGGCGATGGATGCGGAAGAAATCCAGGAAGCGATCGAAACGGGCGTGGACAACGCCGACGTGGTGGCGGGCGGACTGAAGCAGGACGGGGAGTTCACCCTGCGCGAACGCTTCCGCCGCGTCATGTTCTACCAGAAGGTGGACCGGATGCCGAACTTCGAATTCGGCTACTGGCAGGAGACGCTGCCCGCCTGGCGCCGGCAGGGGCTGCCGGAAACGATCACCAACCAGCAGGAAGCCTATCGCTTCTTCGGGATCGAGAACTGGGCCACCGCCTGGTGCAACGTCATGATGCTGCCCGGTTTCGAGCCGGTGACGGTGGAGGAGACCGCGGAGTACCGCACCTACCGGGACAACGAGAACGTCACCGCGCAGATCAACCTGCAGGGGCACCAGTCGATCCCGCACTACATCGACTTCGGCCTGAAGACGCGGGAGGACTGGGAGCGGGACTACAAGCACCGCTTCGACCCCGACACGCCCGGGCGCATTCCGGACGCCTGGCCGGATCTCGTCAAGCAGTTCAACGCGCGGGACTACCCGCTCGCCATCGGCGTGGGCTCGATGATCGGCAAGCCGCGCAACTGGATCGGCTTCGAGAACATCGCGATGATGGTCTACGACGATCCGGAGCTGCTGGAGGAGATCGTTGAAGCGCAGTGCAACCTGGTCTGCCGCATGCTCGAGCGCGTGCTGCCGGACGTGGAGTTCGACTTCGGGTCGGGCTGGGAGGACATCTGCTTCAACAGCGGGCCCATCGTGGGCGAAAAGTTCATGCGCGAGGTGGTGGGGCCCCGCTACCGGCGGATCGCGGATCTCCTGCACAAGCACGGCGTCTTCATCATCTGGACCGACTGCGACGGCAACCTGGACCCCATCAGCGACGTCTTCGTCGACAACGGGTACAACTGCTTCTTCCCCGTCGAGGTGAACGGCGGCACCGATCCGGTGGCGCTGCGTGAAAAGCACGGCACCGAGGCGCGCTTCCAGGGCGGCTTCTGCAAGATGAAGTTCCTCAAGGGGCCGCAGGCGGTGGAGGACGAGCTGCAGCGGCTGCTGCCGGTGGTGCGGGAGGGCGGCTTCATCCCCGGGGTGGACCACCGCGTCCAGGCCGATGCGCCGCTGGCGACCTATCTCTACTACCTCAAGCGCAAGCGCGAGCTCTTCGGCGCCGGCGGCACGCCGGAGTACGACGAGGGCAAGGTGGGCCTGAAGCAGGACGGTACCGTCGAGATCCCGAAGCTGTAGGGCGGCGCGCCCGGCAGCCGCAATGCCTGCGACGTCTCTTCGCGGGGCGCGTCCGCCATGGACGGGCCCCGCGTTTCGTGTGCCGGTCCGGCGATGCGGTCCGGGGCGTCAGCGGTCGAAGATGCGCTTGCGGACCACCTTGCCCGCGGCCTGGCGGATCTGGGGGATGTAGGCATTCTTCACCACCTCCAGGCCGCGGTAGATCTCCAGCGCGTCCTTGTCCACCACGCCGACGGCGCCGTACTCGGCGGCCCGGCGGGCGATGTCGCTGCCGGCCTTGGCGATGGTGGAGCAGATGACCACCGGCTTGGGGAAGTGCTCCGAGAGCTTGCGGAGGAACTTCAGGCCGTCCATCTTCGGCATGATGATGTCGAGGCTGATGACGTCGGGGTCGGCGCTGAGGATCAGGTCGCGCGCTTCGAACGCGTCCCCGGCCTCGCCGCAGACCTCCATGCCGTTGGTGCTTTCGATCGCCTGGCGGAGGATCTTCCGCACCAGGGGCGAGTCGTCCACGATCAGGACGCGCGTGTCGCGGCTGGCGATGGCGGCGCGCTTGGCCGCCAGGTCGCCGCCCTCGCGCGACTTGTCGATGCGACGGACCGTCACCTCGCCGGTCTCGGTGTTGAAGTAGATGCGCCGGCCGGTGGCGCCGCCCACCTCCTCCTGCGCCCCCCGCAGGCCGTTGGCCTTCAGCGTCTCGCGCGCCGCGGCGATGTTGCGCGCCCCGCTGTTGACCCCGGCGCCGAGGTGCCCCCCCACCGCACCGCCGCCGTAGAGCCGGGCCCGGATCTGGGGCGGGTCGGGGTCCGGC
>CAZKKD010000047.1:0-15262 GCA_964553265.1 uncultured Planctomycetales bacterium
TAGGCCCGGGCCATCAGGAGCTGCGCCTCGGGATCGTTCGGGTGCTCGCGCGAGACGGCGGAGAAGATGCGCTCGGCCTCGGCCAGGTCGCCCTGGAGAAGCGCGATGCGGCCGGCCAGGAGGCGCGCCGGAACGTAGCCGGGCGAGGCGGTCTCGGCCTGCTGGAGCGCCTCGAGCGCCTCTTCGTACCCGCCGCTGGTGGCCTGCGCGTGCTTGAAGAACGCCTCGGCCAGCATGGTGAGGCCGGCGGCGTCCTGCCTGCGGCTGATGACGCGCGCGTTGGTGTATTCGCGGATGGCCTCTTCGAGGTACTCGACATTGCCGGTCTCGTCGAAGCGGGCCTCGTAGAATTCGCCAATCTCCTTGCGCAGCCAGGCGACGGCGGCGAGAGGGGTGTTCTCGCCGATGGCGCGCGCGTAGGCGCCCACCGCCTCGGTGTAGCGCTGTCCATCGGCATAGATGCGGGCCTTGTGCACCTCGGCACGGGCCTTCACCTCGGGGCTGGCGTCCGGCGCGAAGGCGGTGAGCTCGCAGAGGCGCAGGCCTTCGGCAATCTGCCCCTGCATGGCCTTCGCCTCGCCGAGGATGGCGTGGACGATGGGGTATTCGGCAGTGAGGGCGAGAGCGGCCTCGCAGTCCGCCACGACCGCATCGGGCTGCCCGCGACGCAGGTTGACCCGCGCACGGCCGATGTAGAGCGCGGCGTCCTCGGGGTCGGCCGCGATGGCGGTGGCGTAGGCGTCGGCGGCTTCGTCGATGCGATCGAGGGCGAGGTAGCACTCGCCGAGATGCTGATGGACGGTGGGGCGGTAGACACTGGGAAGCCCGCCGTCGATGGCGAGATCGAACTGCTCGACGGCGAGAAGATCCTTGCCCCCGTCCTGCAGGGTGACGCCGTGGCGGATATGCGTCAGGGTCCGCTCGGCGAGACGCTCGGCCGGATCGGTGTTCTGCTCCATGGTGAGCACTTCGAGCCAGGGGAGGCCGGCGTAGTCGTTGCGCACGACGGCGACCACGGTCAGGAGGTCGTAGCGCTTGAGGTCCTGCATGAACTCGATCAGCTTGCGGTTGCCGACCGGGATATACAGGGTCGGCACCACGGCGCGCCGCTCGGCGGTCTGCCAGAGGCTGGCCTTGGCCGGCCAGACGGCGAAGTTGTCGAACTGGCGCTCGTTAAAGCGGGTGTTGAGCCGCTTGTAGAGCTGGCCGCGGTTGATGAAACGGCAGTCGAAACGGATGGTGCGCCCGCGATAGGTGTGCGGCGCTTCCTGGACGTGACGGAGATCCACCTTCGGCTGCTCACGCTGCTCCCAGGGCCACGCCGCGGCCGGCCGGGCTGTGCACACAATCACCAGCGCCGCAAGCAGCGCCCAACTGCACAGGGTTCGGGAACGGTGCTTCGCGGACATGACGCCTCCTTGGTCCCTCGAGGGGGTTCTCCGCATCGGTTTTTTCCTTCCGCTGGCCATCCGTCCCGGCTCCGGCATCAAGCCCATGCCCGGCCCAACCGGCCGCGGCGGGACGGATACTTCCTTGGCTGCTTATCGACCAATCCCACAGGTTCCTCGAAGAAAATTGATCCCGAATTCCGCATTTCCCGACACCGGTTGGCCCTGCGTGGGCCGGGGCGTTGACAAATGGGCCCCCCTCGCCTATAGATGGATGCGGCACGCACCCGCCGGTCGACGTCGCCAGCCTCCGCCCCGTCCCGCGTTCGGGCGGGCGGGCCAGCGGCCAGCCGCACCGGCTCTGCCGGAAACCAGCAGGAAGATCTTTTCTTTCAACGTGTTAGAACAGGAGAACAGTATGCGACTCATCCTCGTCGGCCCCCCGGCCAGCGGCAAGGGCACCCAGGCGGAGATCCTGAAGGAGAAGCTCGGGATCGCCCACATCTCCACCGGCGACATGCTGCGGGCGAACGTCAAGGAAGGCACGGATCTCGGAAAACAGGCGAAAGAATACATGGACGCCGGCGGCCTGGTGCCCGACGAGCTGGTCATCGCCATGGTGCTGGAGCGCCTGAAGCAGCCCGACGCGAAGGACGGATTTCTCCTCGACGGGTTCCCGCGCACCCGCCCGCAGGCCGAGGCGCTGGACAAGGCGCTCGACGAGGCCGGCGTCAGCATCGACGCGGTGGTCTTCATCAACGTGCCCGACGAGACCGTACTGGAGCGCATGACCGGCCGGCGGATGGACCCGGAAACCGGCAAGATCTATCACACGACCTTCAACCCGCCGCCGGCGGAGATTGCCGACCGGATCATCCAGCGCAAGGACGACAACCCCGAATCGGTGAAGGTGCGCCTGGAGAAGTATCACGCCGAGACCGCGCCCATCATCCCGTTCTACGAGGAGAAGGGCCTGATCAAGCGGATCGACGGCCTCCAGAAGCCGGAAGCGGTGACGGCGGACGTCCTGCAGGCGCTCGGCAAGGCCTGACCCCTCCCGCGGGGAGGGGCGCGCCCCCTCCCCGCCTCGATTTCTGATCCGCCGGCCGTTCCGGGGCGGTCCCCGGGACGCGGCCCGACGCCGGCGGCATCCGCACAGGGAGACCCTCCGTGACCGGCCGTCCGAACCTCCTCTTCATCCACACCGATCAGCAACGGTACGACACGCTCGGCTGCAACGGATCGGCCGTGGCGCGCACCCCCAACATCGACGGCCTCGCGGCGAAGGGGGTCCGGTTCGAACGCTGCATCACCTCCAACCCGGTCTGCATGCCGGCGCGGGCCTCCTGGGCCACGGGGCAGTACCCCAGCCATAACGGCTGCTGGCAGAACGGGGCGCCCCTGCCCGAATCGGCCGACATGATCCAGACCCGCCTGAAGGCGGCCGGCTATCACACCGGGCACGTGGGCAAGATCCACCTGGACAACATCTGGCAACGCCAGGAACCGCACCCGTCCTACGGCTTCGACGTCATGCACGAGTGCGAAGGCGACCCCTACTGCATGGACGAGTACTTCCGCTGGCTGGACGGGCAGGGCCTCTACGCCCCGTACAAGGAGCAGTTCGACAGGGAGGGCCACGCGCGGGGCTACACGCGCGACCTGCCCGAAGAGAAGCACCAGAACAACTGGATCGCGGCGCACGTGGAGGACTACCTCGACCGCCGCGCCGAAGACGGAAAGCCCTTCTTCCTCTCGGTGGGCTTCTTCGATCCGCACCACCCCTTCGACCCGGTGGAGCCGTACGCCTCGATGTTCTCGCCCGAGGCGATGCCCGACCCCATCGGCGGCGGGGATGCGGCCGACGCCATGACGCCGCCGGCGCGCGACCGGGTGGGCAAGCACGGCCTCTCGGACGCGGAGCTGAAGGGCGCCATCGCCGCCTACCACGCCACCATCGCCCATGTCGACGCCATGGTGGGGCGCATCCTGGAACGGCTGGACGCCGCCGGCCTCGCGGACCGGACCGTGGTGGTCTTCACCTCCGACCACGGGGAGATGCTGGGCGACCACGGCGTGCTGTGGAAGGGATCGCTCTTCTACGACGGCGCGATCCGGGTGCCGCTCATTTACCGGCTGCCGGAGGGCATGGGGCCGGCGGGCGTGGTGGACACGGGCTTCTGCAGCCACGTGGACCTGGCGCCGACCCTGGCCGCGCTGGCCGGCATCGACCCGCCGCGCCTGGCGCAGGGGCGCCCCCTCTTCGACCGCGACGGGCGGCTCCGGCCCGTACCGGCCCCGGACGGCGCGCTCTGCGAGTGGCGCGACCGCCCGTTCGACCGGCCGGACGACCCGTTCCAGACGGCGCGCTGCCTGGTGACCGACGCGTGGAAGCTGGTCCACTACGACGGCGAACCGTACGGCGAACTCTACAACCGGGCCGAAGACCCGGAGGAGCGGGTGAACCTCTGGGACGATCCGGACCACGCCGCGGTCAAGGCCGAGTTGCGCGAAGAGCTGCTGGCGTTCCTCATCCGGAACGAACCGCTGCCGACGCGCACCGACCTCTTCTGAACGCCGGCCCGGAGTCCGCAGGAAATCCGCCGATCATGCACAGCCTGTCCCCGGCGGGGCTGCCGGGACACTCCCCTGCGCTCTGCCCCGGCCCGGGGCTCGAACCGCACCGTCACATCCGCTGACCTCAAAAGCCGTTATGTACTCTACAGCGGACCGGTTGCCGGATCGGGCCGCCGGGCACGGCACTGGCGGCGGGTCCTTAACAAGGTTTCTCCGCACCGGGGCAAAGATTTCCTCTCAAGCGGGTGCGTGAAATTCCGATAATCGTATAGAGGGAAGCGGACGAGAGAAACCCCTGGGAAGACGCCTGCGCCGTCCGGACGCATCCGCGACGCCGACGGTCCGCAGCGTGGTCGCAACACGAGGAGACGACCCCATGTCTCTGCCCACCCAATCCATCGGCGGTCTGATCTCCGGATTCGACACCGCCAGCATCATCGAACAGCTCATGGCGATCGAACGCCGCCCCGTCAAGATGATGGAAGCGGACAAGGTGGAGCTGGAGGGCAAGCAGGAAGCCTGGCGCTCGATCAACCGCATGCTGCTGGACTTCAAGGGGCAGGTGGACGTCCTCGGGAAGGTGGGCACCTACAACCAGAAGACCGCCGCGTCGAGCAACGAATCGCTCCTGGCCGCCACCGCCGACGACAGCGCCCCGACCGGGAGCTACACCTTCCGCACCATCCAGGCCGCGCAGTCGCACCAGGTCCTGAGCGGGGGCTTCGACAGCGACAACAGCCCCGTGGGGGCGGGCGAGATCAGCATCGACCTCGCGGGGGCGTCGCTCAAGACGCACACGAAGATCGAGTCGCTGAACGGCGGGGCCGGGGCCTTCCGCGGCGCGTTCCGCATCACCGACCGCAGCGGCGCGAGCGCCATCTTCGACATCTCCGGCGCGGAGACGCTGGACGAGGTGATCGATGCCATCAACGACAACGACGCCATCGACGTGACCGCCGCCATCAACAGCACCGGCACCGGCATCGACCTGACCGACAACACCGGCGCGGTGGCGAGCAACTTCACCGTCGCGTCCCTGAACGGCGGGAGCACCGCCGAGGACCTGGGCATCGCCGACAGCGTGGCCGGGGCCGCCATCAGCGGCGGCGACGTCTACCGCCTGGCCGGCACGACCGCCCTCTCCTCCCTGCGGGACGGCCGCGGCATCGACGACGGGACGCTGGGCTCGATCCGGATCACCGACACCGTCACGAGCAAGACCTACACCGTCGACCTCTCGCAGGCGCGCAACCTGCAGCAGGTCGCCGACGCGGTGGAGGAAGACAGCGACGGGGACTTCAGCCTCACCTTCGGAGCCAAGGGCCTGACGCTGACCAACAACCTCGGCAACGCCTTCACCGTGGAGGACGACACCGCCGACGACACGGACACCACCGCCACCGACCTCGGCATCGCCGGCAGTTCCGCCGGCGCGAGCCTGACCGGCAGCAACATCCTCGGCGGCATCGACACCGTCCTCGTCGACAGCCTCACCGGCGCGGACGGCGGGGCCTGGTCGTTCGGCCAGATGGACGTCACCGACCGCGCGGGCAACATCATGACCGTCGACATGTCCACCGGAACGTCCCTCCAGGACGCGGTGGACGAGATCAACAACCAGGCCGGCATCAAAGTGGTGCAGGTGACCGCCAGCATCAACGACGACGGCAACGGGATCGTCATCGAGGACACCTCGGGCGCGACGGCAAGCAACCTCATCATCGCCGACAGCGGCACCAGCACTGGCGCGAGCGACCTCAACCTCACCGTGGACGCCGCCATCGAAACGGTGAACGGCGGCGCGGCGAAGCGCTTCGGCATCGACCTGGGGCAGATCGACATCCAGGACCGCGAGGGCGACAGCGTGCTGGTGGACCTCTCCGGCGCGGAGACGCTGCAGGAGATCCTCGACACCATCAACACCGCCGCCGCGGGCGCGGGCGTGGACGTGACCGTCGGGCTGAACGACGCCGGCAATGGGTTGCTCCTGACCGACAACACCGGCGCGACGGGCAACCTGATGGTCGGCAACGTCGCCGGCAGCCAGACCGCCACCACGCTGGGCCTGGAGGTGAACGCGGCGGTCAGCGAGGTGGACGGCGGCGACCTGGACCGCAAGTACGTCAGCCGCAGCACGAAGCTGGAGGATCTCAACGCCGGCGCCGGCGTCTACCTCGGCAAGCTGCGCATCACCGACGGCAACGGACTCACCGCGGAGGGCGACATCTCGCAGATCGAGACGGTGGGCGAGGTCGTGAGCGCCATCAATGCCTCCGGCCTCGCCGTGGAGGCGCGCGTCAACACCACCGGCGACGGCATCATGCTGATCAACACCGCGCGCACCGGCGCCCTGAAGGTGGAGGAACTCGGCGGCACCGCCGCGGAGGACCTGGGCCTCCTCGGCAGCGCCTCCGACGGCGCCACCCTCTACGGCAGCCAGGAAAAGACCATCACCATCGACGACAACGACTCGCTGCGCGACATCGTCTACAAGATCGGCATGTCCGGCGCGCCGGTCTCGACCAACATCCTGGACGACGGCAGCGAAGTCAACAGCAAGCACCTCACCATCTCCAGCCGCAACAGCGGCGCGCAGGGGATGCTGGTGATCGACAGCAGCATCGCGGGGCTCGACTTCGCCGACATGACCAAGGCGCAGGACGCGCTGTTGCTGTACGGCGCTTCCGGCGGCGGCGTGGCGCCGGTGCTGCTCTCCAGCGAGAGCAACACCTTCACCGGCGCGGTGCCGGGCCTCAGCCTCGACCTGAAGGACGTCGACCCCAACCGCAACGTCACCATCACCGTCGACCAGGACACCGAATCGATCGGCACCGCCGTCAACGACATGGTGACGAAGTACAACGAGATGAACGAGCTCATCCATGTCCTGACCGCCTGGGACAGCGAGGAGGAGATGGGCGGGCTGCTCTTCGGCGACAGCAACCTGCACGGGCTGATGAACAGCCTCTCCGACATGCTGATGGAGACCGTGGAGGGCGTCAGCGGCGGGATCACCCAGTGGTACGACCTCGGGGTGGAGTTCGCCTACGACGAGGAGACGCAGCAGGGCTACCTCGACTTCGACGCCGCGAAGCTGGAAACGCAACTGAGTACGAATTTCGAGGGCGTCAAGGCCCTCATGACCAAGACCACCGACATGGCCCGCGGCGACCGCAACGCCAGCGCCGCCGCCAGCCGGCCCGCCGGCGCGGTCAACAAGCCGCTGGAAACCTTCGACGAAGGGAACGGCGGCGTGCCGGGCGCCAACAACTTCGCCGACGACGCGGACAAGTGGTTCATCCACAACTCGCAACTCGGCGCCAACACCGACGCGAGCGGGAACATCTACATCCAGGCGCAGGTGAACGCGGCGAACGACTGGAACCTGCTGGCGTACAAGGACGCGGCGATGACCGAGCTGGTCGCGGCCGCCTACAACGTCAACTACAACGAGGCCGCCGAGGACGACGGTTCCGCCACCTTCAACCTCTTCGAAGAGAACGACAGCGGCCTCGGCGTCACGGTTGCCATCGACGACAGTCTCGTCGACGGCGACACCGTCACCATCAGCAATCTCGACGACCAGGTCACCTCCATCCAGAACATCATCAACGGCAACTCCTCCTCCAGCGATCTCGGTCCGGACAACGGCTACGTCGGCGCCAAGGACCTGAACGAGACGGGCGAGGAAACCATCACCATCAACCTCGACCAGCCCCGCCCCATCTACCAGCTCATCCTGCACCACCCCGACAGCGAGGACATGCCGGCGGACGAGTATGCGCTGCGCCGCTTCACGGTGGAGTACTTCGACACCTACAGCAAGACCTGGAAGGAAGCGCAAAACTACGAGGCGAACAGGTCTTCGATCAACTACATCTCGCTGCCGGATAACGTGATGACCGACCAGATCCGGATCGTCGCACAGGAAACCAACGCCGCCGACGGCCGGGTGCGGCTGATCGAGGTCGAGGCGCTCGAATCCGAGGGCGCGGCCAGCCAGATGCGCACCCGTCTCAAGAGCCTGACCAACAACAACGACGGGCTCTTCGCCTCGGTCTCCGGCACCATCGAGGAACAGATCAAGGACATCGACAACCGCATCGAAAAGATGGAGGGGCGGCTCGAGTCGAAGGAGCTGAACCTGATGCGCGAATTCTCCGCCATGGAGCAGGCGCTCGCGCAGATGCAGTCGCAGAGCGACTTCTTCAATCAGCAGATGTCCAGCTTCAACAACAACGACCGCTAACCTCAATACGGTTCAGTTAAGCGTCTCGTCTCGGTCCCCTCTCCCCCTGGGAGAGGGGTAGGGTGAGGGAGATGGGGGCTTCGCGGTCCATTTGCCCTCACCCCTGCCCTCTCCCGGAGGGAGAGGGAGCCTTAGGCCGCTCCAGGCCGTCGTCGAGCGCCGGCGCACGCGCCGGCCAGGCGTAGCGGGCCGCCACGCGCCGGCCCGCGCCCTCCAACCCCGCCGGCCAGACCGACCCCGCCTCCGCCAGGCGCTCCGCACACCCCGCGAGCGACGCGGCGAGCCCCTCCACCGTGCCGTCGTAGAAAAAGGCGTCCACCGGTCGTCCGGCCGGGTCGGCGAAGACCTCGGGATAGGCGAGCCGCCGGGGCAGCACCGGCAGCGCCCCCGCAGCGGCGGCCTCGACCATGCCGAGGCCGAAGAACTCGTGCGCCGCGGTCGAAACCGCCACGTCGGCCGCGCGGAGGACCGCCTCGTAGTCGGCTCGCGTTTCCTGCCAGCCCCAGCGATCGATGCGGTCGGCATGCCGCGTGCGGGCGGCTTCGAAGACCGGCGGCGCGTCGGCGAAGGTTTCGCCCACCACGTTCAGTCGGAAGTCGACCCCCGCGTCCGCGAGGCGATCCACGGCTGCGAAGAAGGTTTCGGGACGCTTGTCGTGCTCCCACCGCGCCGCCCAGAGAATCCGCAGCGGCCCCGGCGTCCGCGCCGTCGCGGGGGCGATGGGGGGGACCCCCGGCGGCTGGACGGACGCCTTCGCGGCGATGCGGTCGGCCAGGTCCTTCGGCGCACGGCTCGGCATGCGCTTCAGGAGCTGCCGCGCCGCATCGAGAAAGCCGTCGCGGTGGAACGCGCTGTTGAACCAGACCGCGTCCGCGGCGAGCGCAGCGGTGAGGTTGGTAAAGCCGAAGTGGAGGTCGCGCGGGTCGCGCCGGCGGTCCGGGTAGGTGAGCTGGTTTTCGTGAAAGTAGAAGACGGCCGGGAGGGTGCGGACCGCCTCGGGCGCGAGGCCGCGGAACTCGGCGAGGGCCAGCATATCGGTGGCGAAGACGAGGTCCCACCCCGCGCCGTCGGCGAGGCGTTCGGCCGCCGCGTCCGCCAGGCTCACCGCGCCGTGGCGCATCCGCCACTTCCACTTGTTGGCCGGCAATCCCAGCACCGTCCAGGCATGCCGGCTCGCGGCCGCCCACCCGTCCAGGAACGCGCGGTGCGATCCGCCATGGTACGGCTCCAGCGCCAGGACGCGCATGGGGCAGACCTTCCGGGGTCGATGCGGGACGAAGACGTTCGAGGCCGTGTTCAGCCGAAGAGGACGTCTTCCATGCTGTAGCGGCCCGGCTTGCGGCCGACCACCCACTTCGCCGCCCGCAGCGCGCCGGCGGCAAAGATGTCGCGGTCGAGCGCGCGGTGCGAAAGCCCGATCACCTCGTACTCGTTGGCGAAGTGGACGGTGTGCTCGCCCACGACGCTGCCCATCCGCAGGGCGTGCATGCCGATCTCGCGGCGCTTGCGCGCGCCCGGCCGGCCGCTGCGGCCGTGGACGAGGTCCTTGTCGAGGTCGCGGTCGAGCGCTTCGGCCACCGCACGCGCCAGGCCCATGGCGGTGCCGCTGGGGGCATCGGCCTTCTTGTTGTGATGCGTCTCCTCGATCTCCACGTCGAAGGCGTCCCCGAGCGCACCGGCCACCTCGCGCACGATGCGGAAGAGGAGGTTGACCCCGAGGCTCATGTTCGGCGCATAGACGATGGGGATGATCTTCGCCGCCTTGTCGATGCGGTGCACCTCGTCGTCGGAGAGCCCCGTGGTGCCGACCACCAGGGCGGTATCCTTGGCGGCCGCCTCCTCCAGCAGCCCCTCGAGGGCTTCCGGCGCGGAGAAGTCGACGATGACGTCCACCTTGCCGACGATCTGCGTCGCGACCGCGGTCATGCTCTTCGCCGCGGGTTCGATGTCCTGGATCCCGCGCCCGACGAGGGGATGCCCCGCCATCTCCAGCGCGCAGGTGAGTTCCAGCTCCGGATTGGCCACGCTCAAGGCCATGACCCGGCGGCCCATGCGGCCGCCCGCCCCGTTCACGCCCAGTCGAATCGGCATGCCGTCTTCCCTTCCCGTCGTCCTGTCCCGTCTCCCTCCGGGGACGCCGCCGGGCGTCCGCGGATCCGTCAGTCCGCTTTGCTTTCGTCCGCTTCCGGCGCGGGGTCGGCGCGGTCCGCGTCCGCCCCGGCGCCGTCATCGCGCCGTTCCCGCCAGCAGCGGTAGAGCCGCGTGAGCACGTACACCCCCGCGACCAGGGCCACCGCACCGGGCAGGCCGATCTCCAGGCGATCCCCCGCGGCGAGCGGCAGGAACGCCGGGAACGTGCCTGTCGATCCGGCATGGCGCACGTTCAGTCGTCGTCGCCCGACGGAAAGAGCCACCAGAGCACGAACGCGCCCAGCAGCACACCGCCCCCCAACAGCAGGATGCCGGCCATCTGCGTCGTCTCCCCTGTGCCGCCCCACCGTCAGGCCTGCGCCGTCGTCAATGCTTCGACGATGTAATCGCGCACCGCGTCGGCGGTGGCGGGCAGAAGCGTCGAGCGCGTCTCGCGGTGGGCCAGGTCGGCGATGCGATCGTGGTGGGCCAGGTCCTCCCGGCCGGTGGCGCGCTGGACCGCGTCGGGGAACTTCGCCGGGTGTGCGGTGGCGAGGCAGACGGTGGGGACCGAATCGCCCCGGGTCTTCTCGGCCACGCAGACCCCGACCGCGGTGTGCGGATCAAGCACGTAGGCGTAGTCGCGGTGGTAGCGGGCGATGGTCTCGAGCGTCTCCTCTTCGGAAGCGCTGCCGGCGGCGAACTCGGGGTCCACGCTGCGGCCGGTCTTCTCGACGGTCAGCGCGCCGGTGCTGGCGAAGCCCTCCATCGCCTGCCGGAGGCGGGCCGGATCCTCGCCGAGCCGGTAATAGAGATAGCGCTCGAAGTTGCTGGCCACCTGGATGTCCATCGACGGGGAGGCGGTGGCGTGAACCTCGCCGACACGGTACTCGCCGGTCCGGAAGAAGCGGGTCAGGATGTCGTTGCAGTTGGTGGCCAGCACCAGCCGCCGGATCGGCGCGCCCATCCGCAGCGCGTACCAGCCGGCGAGAATGTCGCCGAAGTTGCCCGTCGGCACGCTGAAGCGCACCGCCGGCGCGCCCGTGGCGACGGTGACGCGCAGCGCCGCGTGGATGTAGTAGACGACCTGCGCCAGGACGCGGGCCCAGTTGACCGAATTGACCGCGCCCAGCGCGTAGCGCCGCTTGAAGGCGAGGTCGCCGGCGATGGCCTTGAGGATGCGCTGGGTGTCGTCGAAGGTGCCCTCGAGCGCGAGGTTGTGGACATTCTCGTCGAGGACGGTGGTCATCTGCCGTTCCTGGATGGGCGAGACCCGTCCGTGCGGATGCATGACGAAGATGCGGATGTGCTCGCGGCCCCGGACGCCGTGGATGGCGGCCGACCCGGTGTCGCCGCTGGTGGCGGCGAGGATGTTGAGCTCGCCCCCGCGGGCGGCCAGGATGGCCTCGAACAGATTGCCGAGGAACTGGAGCGCCACGTCCTTGAACGCCAGCGTCGGGCCGTGGAAGAGCTCCAGCACATGCACCGGCCCGACGGGGATGGCGGGCGCCACGCCGCCGGGGAAGCGGTTGCGGTAGCTCTTCTCGACGAGCGCCTTCAACTCCTCGCGCGGAATGTCGTCGATGAAGAGCGCCATCACCTCCAGCGCCAGGTCGATGTAGGAGAGGTGGCGCCAGGCCTCCATCCGGTCGGTCGCGTCCGGTACGTGATCGGGGATGAGCAGCCCGCCGTCGTCGGCCAGCCCCATCATCACCGCGTCCCGGAAGGCGACGGGCTCGACGCCACCGCGTGTGCTCAGGTAGTCCATGCTGCCGATCCTCTCGATGCGACGCCGTACGCCGCCGGACCCGGCGTCCCGTTCGGCGCCGGCCAGCGTTCCCCTCTCATGGTACGGATTGCCGCGGGAGCGCACAAATGGAATCTCCGCTCCGACGGACAGCCGGCGTCAGCGGGATCCCTGCAGGAGCTGGTCGATGGCGGCGTTGAGGGCGTCGGACTCCGGCCGCAGGCAGCGGACCCGGTCGCCTTCGCGCTCGACAAGGCCGCTGCGCTGGAAGTCGTCGATGGTGCGATCGAAGAGGGTCCGGCCCGCGCCGGTGCCCTGCATCATGCGCTGGATCGGCACCTCCTCGCCCCAGTGGCGGACGAGGAAGCGCAGGACCTGCTTGTGGAGCGCGGTCACGGCCAGGCTCTGCGCGGTCTCCGACGCGGCGCGGGAGTCGACATAGCGGTTGAGGCTGCGCCGGTTGCGCGTGCTCACCTCCAGGAACTGCACGCCCATCCCCTGCTGCGCCCCCTCCGGATTGACCCAGCGCACAAGGCCGAGCGCCTTGACGCGGGCGGTGGTGCCCTCGAGGGCGAACTCCATGTGGACGAAGGTGCCCGGCGGGAGCGGGCTCTCCGTCGCGACAAAGGCGCCGTTCTCGCTGAGGTCGCGGAGGCTGGCGAAGTGCGCCTGGCGGGTGGACTCGTCGAGGTCGGCCGGTTCGACGTTCACCTCCATGTCGGTGCGGAAGCGCTTGTAGCGCCGCTTGCTGGGCCGCTCCAGGGGCGGCGCGCTCGACGTGGACGCGGCCTCGCCGGAGCGGGCGAAGGACTCGAACTCCACCGCCGTCTCGTTGGCGCCGGCGGGCCGGTCGGCGGGGCGCAGCGCGACGAGGCGCTCCAGCACCCGCCCGAGGAGCTGCGGTGCGTCGGGAAGCATCTCCCGCAGCGCGGGCGGGGGCGGGGGCGTCTTGCCCGCGGCGGCGCGACGGATCTCCTCGGCCGTGTAGGGAAACGATCCGACGAGGGCGGCGAAGAGGGTCACCCCGAGTGCAAAAAGGTCGGTCCGTGCGTCGCACTCGCCCCGGGCAAGCTGCTCGGGCGCGAAGACCGGCGTCTCCATCGTCGTCGGCAGGCCACCGTTGCCCGCAAAGAGGGCCCGGGTAATGCCGAAGTGCAGCAGGCGCGCCTCCCCCCGGCGGGTCAGCGCGATGTTGGCCGGCGCAAGGCCGAAGTGGAGAATCCGGCTCGCATGGGCCGCCGCCAGCGCCCGGCAGGCCTCGGCCCCGATGCGACCGACCTCGACGAACGAGAGCAGCTCGCTCCGCGCCATCCGGGCTTCGAGCGTATCGCCCTGGACGAACTCGCTCACCATGTAGGCAGCGTCCCCTTCGGCGCCGACGTCGTAGACGCGGGCGATGCCGGGGTGGACCAGGCCCGCCGCCTTGCGGGCGTTGGCGAGGAAGGCCTCGTGCCCGGCGGGATTGCGCGCGAGCTCGGGCCGCAGGAGGTAGACCGCCACCTGCCGTCGCAGCGCCACCTGCTCGGCGCGGTAGATGCTGCCCAGCGGCGTACGGGCCAGGTGCTCCTCGAGGTGGTAGCCGCCGATGGCCCGCTGCTTCCGCGGGGGCGGGGTCGGAGCGGCCGGCGCGCCCGCCGCTTCCACGAGCGGTTCGGGTTCGCCTCCCGCCTCCTCCTCGCCGGCGCCCTGCATGACCAGCGTCTCGCCGCCCTGGCAGAGGTCCACCTCCGCGCCGCAGTGCGGGCAGACGACGACCGGGGCCTCCTTTTCGGCGGGAACGGAGAACCCTTTTTCGCACGCCGCGCAGACCAGGAAGAGCGCCCCCGACGAGGCCGCCGACGGGGCAGGCACGGTGAGCGAATGGTGGCAGACGTCACACTGGAAGCCGAGCCCCGCATGGGCAGGACTGAGGTGGTAGAGGGTATCGCAGCCGTCGCAACGCACATCCACCGGGCGTGCTCCTCCGCAGGCCGGCCGATCCGGCGAATCCCGGACCGGGCACTCGGGCCCCCGGCCCACATCCGAAAGCAGTGTACCCCACCGCGAACCCCATCGTCAAGCGCACAGCCGCCCGTGGCCGGGGCGCCGGCACCGCAACGGAACAAACGGGGGGGGGACAGGTACGACGCAACGTACGATCCGCAGGCCCGGCAGCCGCGAAGGATCAGTGCCCTTCGACCTTCAGCTTGTCGCGGGCGGCCTTGGCGACCTTGCTGCGCTTGTGCTTCTTGACGATGTGGTCGAGGATGTCGGTTCCGAAGCGGCGCTCCTCGTTCAGGCGCTCGCTGAAGTGGAAACCGACATAGTAGAGGTCTTCCGGCTCAAGCGCGGACTCCTTCAGGAGCTTCCGCGTGAAGGCCTTCCCCTCCTCGTGAAGGTGTTCGGCGACGAGCTCGAGGGCGTAGTCTTTCTGCCGGGCGGCGCGGGCCATCTCTTTGCGGCTGGTCTTGAGCTTGGCCACCGCGAGCTGGAAGCGCATGTCGGGCGTCATCCACTCCGTGCCCTGCAGGAGCCGGAGGCAATCCCGCATCGCGGCGTAGTCCTTGCGCCGACGCGCGGCGGAGCAGCGCGACTGGACCGACGCCCGCAGCGCTTCCGGGTCGAGCGCCAGGACGGCCTTGCGCAGCACCAGGTACTGCGGATCGTTGGCCTGCATGCGATCGAAGAGCTGCTTGACGAGGTCGCGCACCTTCTGGCGGCTGACCCGTTTGGCATGCCGGCCGAGCACCCGGATGAGTTCGTCGACGTATTCCTCGTCGTGTTCCCGGTGGAGCTCGCCCAGGAGCACGTCGGTAGCGACGCTCATGTCGGCCAGGGCGTCGGCGGCGGCGGCGCGGAGATTGTGATCACGGTGGCCCAGGAACCCGGCAATGCGGCGGGCATACGCCACCGTCCCGAGCCGGCCCAGGGCCCGGATCGCGTAGGCCTGCACCCGGGAGTATCCGTTCTCCAGGAGGCGTTCCAGCGTATCCGCGTCGCTCTTCCGGGGCTTGAGGTCCTCGAGGACATCCACCGCGTTCCGGGCAAGCGCTTCGTTTTCGTCTTCCAGGATGGGAATGAGCGCGGAGATGACGTCGCCGTGCCCTTCGCCGGACAGCCCGAGTGCCGCCAGGCTGAGCAGCGCATAGCGGCGGGTCTGCTCATCGTGAGCGTCGTCGACATGGGGCAGAA
>CAZKKD010000048.1:0-4921 GCA_964553265.1 uncultured Planctomycetales bacterium
TCCTCCTCGACCATCTCGACGGCGATCCGCACGGCCGCCGCCGCGGTCCGCTTGCCGTTCCGCGTCTGCAGCAGGTAGAGCCGCCCGCGCTCGACGGTGAACTCGAGGTCCTGCATGTCGCGGTAGTGCTTCTCCAGGCGGGCCTGCGCCTCGACGAGCTGCTCGTAGGGTTGCGGGAACGCCTGCTCCATCTCCACGATCGGCTGTGGGTCCCGGATGCCGGCGACCACGTCCTCGCCCTGGGCATTGATCAGGAACTCGCCGTAGAAGACGCGCTCGCCGGTGGACGGGTTGCGCGTGAAGGCGACGCCGGTGCCCGAGTCGTCGCCCATGTTGCCGAAGACCATGGTCTGGACGTTGACCGCGGTGCCGAGAAGGCCGCGGATGTCGTTGATCTGGCGGTAGCGGATGGCGCGGGGGTTGCTCCAGCTCTGGAAGACCGCGTCGATGGAGAGCTCGAGCTGCTTGCGCGCGTCCTGCGGGAAGCTGAGCTTGTGCTTCTTGTAGACCTTCTCGTACTCGGCGGCGACGGCCTGGAGGCCCTTGATGTCGAGATCGGTGTCGTTCTTCGCCTTGCGCTTCTTCTTCACGCTTTCGAGGGCGTGCTCGAAGGCGTCGTGCTCAATGCCGAGGACGACGTCGCCGAACATCTGCATGAAGCGGCGGTACGAGTCCCAGGCGAAGCGCTCGTTGCCGGTGAGCTTGATGAGCGCCGGGAGCGTCTGCTTGTTGAGGCCCAGGTTGAGGACGGTGTCCATCATGCCGGGCATGGAGACGGCCGCGCCGGAACGGACCGAAACGAGGAGCGGGTTGTTGCCCTTGCCGAAGGTCTTGCCGGTGAGCTTTTCGAGCTTCGCGATGTTCTGGTCGATTTCCTTCTGCAGGCCCTGCGGGTACTTGCCGCCGAGATCGTTGTACTTCGCGCAGACCTCGGTGGTGATGGTGAAGCCGGACGGAACCGGCAGGCCCAGGCTCGACATTTCGGCCAGGTTCGCGCCCTTGCCGCCGAGCAGTTCCTTCATGCCCGACTTGCCTTCGGCCTTGCCGCCACCGAAGAAGTAGATAAACTTGTCACCCCGCTTGCTCGTGCTCTTCTTCGCCATGCTCTTCGTGCTCCTTTCCAGAGTCGTCGTCCGTCATCGGGCGGCGCCATGCGCTCCCTTGAGCGCGTCAAGGCTATCGCGCACCAAAATGCTGTCAATCAAAAATAGAGGTCGGCGAGCCGTTCCACCGCGCCGCGCGCGCCGGGCATCGGGAGACCGCGGGTGCGCATGGTGTTGCCGAGGTTGTCCACGTCGTCGCGGGAGAGTTCGTGCACCTCGCCGAGTTGCCGTGCGGCCAGCAGGCTCGCGGCCTCGGCCTCGGTCATCTCGAGGAAGTCCAGCGCCCGCTCGCACCCCTCCCCGGAGAGGAAGAGCGCGCCGTGGTTGCGCATGAGGAAACCGTTGTGTCGCGGCAGCGCCTCGTCGAACGTGTGCGCCAGCGCGTCGGTGAGCGGCTCGGCATAGTCCACCAGCGCCACCGGCCCGACCTCCAGGATCGGCTCGGGCAGGATTGGGCGCGCCAGGAGATCGCAGCCCGCAATCGCGAAGCCGGTCAACAGCGGCGGATGCGCGTGCACGATGCCGGTGGCGTCCGGTCGCTGGCGAAAGAGGTGCAGGTGGATGGGCGTCTCGCCCGTCGGCCGGCGGCCCTCGCCGGCCGCGAGGACCGCGCCCTCCATGTCGATGAGCACCACGTCCGCGTCGTGGACCTTGCGCTTCGGCACCTTGGTGGGGGTGATGGCGACCACGTTCTCGTCGAGCCGGGCGGAGATGTTGCCGCCGTGGCTGGTGACGAACCCGAGTTCCGCGGTCCGGCGCGCCGTGGCGGCCACCTCCTGGATCCCGTCGAAGTACTTCACACGCAGATCGGACATGGCGCTCTCCTCAAGTGATGCGGCGTTCCGGAGAGGGAACTACAGAACGCCGGCCTGCTTCGCATGGAGTGACGCGACCACGTTGTCGGCCAAAACGCGGGAAGCGCGCAGAACTTCGATGCCGACGATCTCGTCCTTCCCATTGTACTCCAACGTGATGCCGGGCGCGACTTCGTGAGAGCGCGCGATCCGTCCCCGGCGGGAAACGAGGTACAGAACATCCGCTTCTGCATCGTATCGGGCTTGCGTCTTTTTCACGGCATCCATCTCCCGCTGCGGACTTTCTGTTCTACGTCACGGCGGCCCAAGGGGCAATACGGTTCAGTTAAGCGGTGGCACGGCCATCTTGGCCGTGAAATCATGGGCTGGAAGCCCATGCCACGGCGCACCGGCCGTCTTAACTGAACCGTATTGACCCTAACCCTCTCCCGGAGGGAGAGAGGGCTTTCGTCGAATCGGCGCCGCCAGGTTCAGAACGAAACGGCAGGAAGGGGATGGCCCCGGCTGACGCGGCCCGCCGGCGGCATTCCGCCCGGCAGCGCTCCGTCGCGGAGCGCCGGGCTCACGCGGGCGGGGCCTCGTCGCCGGCCTGCTCCCAGGAGAAACGCGGCAGCACCCGCACGTCCGGGCCGGGCGCCCCGTCCGCCCGGGTCCGGCGGACCCAGTCCACCCCCGCGCGCAGCACTTCGGCCGCGTCGTACCCGAGCCGGAGAAACGGCAACAGCGGCCGCTCCCGCACCGGGTAGTTGCAGTGCGCCACCACCTGGACGTCCTCCGGCACGCGGATGTGCGCCGCCAGCAGGCCCGCCGCGCTGTGGGGCGCCAGGTGGTCGTCGGCGATGATCAGCCCGTCCGGCCGGTGCGGCGGCCCGCCCTGCATGAGCAGTTCCACGCAGTTGGCCGCCCACTGCGTATGCGTAAAGCTCACCCCCTGAATCCAGCGCGCCTCCGCCGTCAGCCCCGCGGCGGCCGCGCGCTCGCGGAAGACGTTGACCCACTGGTCCCGGTTCGCCGGCAGCGTCACCAGCCCCACCCGCGTCGCGCCGCGCTCCGCCAGCGCCTGCAGCGCGCGGTCGACAAACGTTTCATCGTCGGTCCAGACCGCCCCCATCCCCGGCAGCTCCGGCCGCGCGCGCCGCATCCAGCCCACGCGGGGAATGGGCCCCGCGGCGGTCAGCCGCGTCCCCGCCATCGCGATCGGCGTCTGGACAAAGATGAGCCCCGCCACCCGGCGCGCCTCCATGTCCGCCAGCAGCCGCTCGCCGTCCGCGCCGTAGATGGCGCCGTCCAGCGGGTCGTACACCTCGCGGAAAACCTCGATCCGCACGCCGAGCGCCGCTTCCACGCCCGGCATCGCGTCCCGGACCGCGCGGAACTGCAGCGACTCGTACGCCTTCCCCTGCCGGCTGAAGATGAGCGCAAACCGGCAGTCGCACGGCGGATCCGGCGCGACAAACGTCCCCCCGCGGCCGCGCGTGGCCACGAACCCCTCCTCGATCAGCCGGTCGAACGCCTTCTGCAGCGTCACCGGCGTCACGTCGAACGCGGCGGAGAGCTCCTTGCGCACCGGGAGCTGCTGGCCGGGCGCATAGACCCCGTCCGCAATCTGGTTGCGGAGGATCCGCACCACGTGATCCAGCTTCGGACTGGCCCGCGACGACGCCATGCCCAACTCCCTTTCTACAGAGATTTTCCTCGACGAATATATACTAAATATACCGGAGATAGCAACAGATTAAATCAAACGACCGACGGTCACGGGCGTACCCGGCCCTGCGACAGGGCTGCGACGCGGTCGGCGCGGGGTGAAACCGGGGTGGGACACGCTTCCGGCGGCGGCGGCGCCCGGCCAACCCGGACGGCCGGAGCGTCGCCGCCACTGCTTCCGCCGCGTCAGGGCGCGCGGCGCGAGGGGCCGGTGGCCTGGTTGACGAGCACGCGCAGCCGGCTGTCCGCGTCCACAAGGCGGCCGGCGAGGATGTCCTCTTCGGTGACGACGGCGCAGAGGATCTGCCGCTCGATGCCGAGCGCGCTGTCGTTGCCGCGGTTGTAGTCGTAAATGACGTGAATACGGCCGGTTGCGTCCTGGGTCACGTCGGGGTAGCTCACCCCCGCGCGTTCGTCGAGGACCAGCCCGTCCGACCAGGTGGCGCCGTCGTCGTCGCTCAGCTTCGCGGTGAGGTGCGACCGCAGCGGCGTGCCGTCCTCTTTCGTCTCGCAGCCGAAGTGGTAGAGAAGAATGAGCCGCCCGGACTGCAGGCGGCGGACCTGGGCGCGGCTGCTGGGGCCGGTGATGCCGGTCGGTTCGCCGGGGGTCCAGGTGCGGCCGCCGTCGGCGCTGAAGCTCTGTCCAATCCCGTAGAAGCAGCGCGCCAGGATCCAGAGCCGGCCGTCGCGGCGCTCGACGACGCTGTGCTCGTCGAACTGCGTCTCGGGGATGTCGGCCCCGCCGCGCAGGGCCCAGGTGGCGCCCTCGTCGGTGCTGGCCACGACGTTGCTGAGCTGCTCGGCGGCGAGCTCGGGCCGGTGGGGCTCAACCGACTTCCAGACCGCGGCGGGGAGGAGCCAGTCGCCGTTGGCGCAGGCGATGGGCTTGTTCATCATGATGCCGTTGGCCAGCCGCCGCGGTTCCGACCAGGTCGGGACGGGCGCGTCGGGATTGTCGCTCACGATGGCCCAGACCCCGGCGCGGCCGTCGAACCAGTCCGCGCTCTGCGCCCAGAAGAGCCAGAGGCGTCCGCGCGGGTCGGTCCAGAGGGCGGGGTCGTAGGTGCGGACGTTGTCGAACCGCGGCAGGACGGCCAGGAAGGGGGGCGCCCAGGTGCGCGCGCCGTCGTCGCTCCGGGCGAGGACGACGTAGTTGTCGGCGCCCTCGTCGTCGCCACCGGTGTACCAGGTGGCGTAGAAGGCGCCGCCCGGCGTCCCCTCGATGCCGGGGATGCCCTGGAAGTTGCGGCGGTCGTCGCCGCATTCCGGCGGGAGCGGGGTGAGGACGTCCGGCGC
>CAZKKD010000048.1:5021-15233 GCA_964553265.1 uncultured Planctomycetales bacterium
TCCCATCCGCACGCGGCGACGCGGAGGATGGGGTAGTTGCTGTTGCGCAGGCTGTGGTCGCCGGTCGCCTCGGCGGTCGCCCACATCCGCCGGGTCATCGCCTTCAGGCGTTCGCGGCAGGCGGGATCGTCGACCCGGTTGTCGAGCTCGTACGGGTCCTCGTCGAGGTGGTAGAGCTCGTCGAAGTCGAACCCGTTGAAGACAAACTTCCACGGCCCGTCCCAGACGATCCGCTGCGTGAGCAGGATGCGCCCGCCGAAGTATTCGGCATAGCCGGCGGTCCAGTCGGCTTCGAGCGCGGCGGGGTCGGCGAGGAGGCCGGCCGCCGAGCGGCTGTCGGGGTGGTCGATGGGCGCCGCGCCGGCGAGGGCGCAGAGGGTGGGGCAGAGGTCGTGGCTGCCCACCCGCGCCTCGGAGACCACCCCCGCGGCCACGCCCGGCCCGGCGACGAGGAGGGGGATGTTGTAGACCTCCTCGTAGGCGCCGACATTCTTGCAGTAGAGCCCGTGCGCGCCGAGGCAGTCGCCGTGGTCGGTGGTGAAGACGACGACGGTGTTCTCCAGCGCGCCGGCGTCGGCGAGGCGATCGAGGATGCGGCCGTACTGGCCGTCGATCTCGGTGATGGAGGCGTAGTAGCAGGCGGCGGCCTCGCGGTGGTTGCGCTCGGTCATGGGCGCGAAGATGCGGGCCGCCTTGCGGTAGAGGCCGGGGCGGTCGGCGGACTCGTGCCCGTGGTTGGGCGGCAGCGGCAGGGCGTCGGGGTCGACCTGGGCGTAGGCCTCTTCGCCGCAGACATAGGGATCGTGCGGCTCGGAGACGCTGACGAAGGCGCACCAGGGCGCGTCGCCGGCCAGCGCATCGTCGAGCCAGTCGAGCGCCATCGAGGTGGTGACGCCCATCGGGCGCGCTTCGGGGCGGTGATCCATGACGCCGTAGAAGCGCCCGCCGGGATAGCCGGGCGTCTCCAGCCGGTATTCGAGGGAGAAGCGCGGCGGCGTCCGGGCGCCGTAACGCCCGGCGGCCGCCCGGGCGAGATCGCTGCCGGGGGCGCCGTTGGTCTGCCAGCCGAAGCGGGCGAGGTCGTGGCTCCGCTCCACGTGCCACTTGCCGAAGTAGCCGGTCCGGTACCCCGCCGCTTCGAGCCGCTGGGCGAAGTGCGGGTGTTCGGTGCGGAGGCAGGACTGGTCGTCGTCGACGGTGTGCGTGACGGTGAGGACGCCGTGGTTGTGGGGCTGGAGCCCGGTCATGATGCCGGCGCGCGCGGGGCTGCAGATGGCGTTGGTGGTATAGGCCCGCCGGAAGCGGATGCCGCGCGCGGCGAGGCGGTCGAGGTTGGGCGTGCGGCAGGGGTGGTCGGGATCGAGCACGCGGGCCTGCATCTGGTCGGTCATGAGGAACAGGATGTTGGGGCGGTCGGGCATGGCGGTTCTCCGGCAGGAGGGGACGAACGATCCGGCAGGCGCCCTCCCGCACACGGAGGACGCCCGCCGGACGAAGAGGGTGGCCGTCAGGCGCCGGGCGAAAGGTCGAGGCGCACCACCTCACGCGGCGGCGCGGTGAGGGTGGTCGTGCTCGTCCCGCCGTCGGGCCAGGCGGCGGTGAGGGTGGTCTCGACCGGTTCGGGGGTCGGGTTCCAGACGTGGACGCGCCGGGTGGCGAGCTCGTCCAGGTCCAGGAGCGCCGCCCGGGGAACGAAGGCGCTGACCCGCGCGTCCGACGCCTGCACCAGCCCCCCGCCGTAGACGTACTCGCCCACCATGCAGTCGGTCCCCTGGTAGGAGGCCTGGAGCGTCTGATCGTGCGGATTCTCGTAGGCGAGATACGGAAGGATGTCGTAGAAGTCGCGCTCGCTGGCGATCTCCTCCCGCGGCACGAAGAGCACCTGCATCGACGGATCGAGGATGCGCTTCATCGCGCGGGCGGCGGGGAACTGCGCCAGGCCGGTCCGGGCGATGTACCAGAGCGCGTCGTAGAAGCCGGGTTCGAGCTCGGCCTCGTCCATGAGCGCGGCGAGGCAGAGGAGGCCGTTCTGTGTCTCCCAGGGGGGGAACTCGGCGATCTGGTCGCGCCCGGCGTTGGAGCCGTTGCACCAGCCGCGCCAGTCGAAGTCGGGGTCCTGCGACCCGTTGTGCGTGGCGTAGCTCACCGACAGCAGGTAGCGCGCGAAGCGGTGGGCCTGATCGATCCAGGCGCGGTCGCCGGTGACCCGGTGCATGAGCAGGTTGGCCAGTACCGCGTGCCCGTGGCCGAGGCTGCGGATCTGCCCGCCGTGGGCAAGGCTGTCGGAGCGGCCGACGTTGAAGCGCCAGAACTTCCCGTCGAGGCGGTCGGCCATCTCGTCGAGGAGGACGACGGCCTGGTCCTTCAGCGCGGTTTCGCCGTAGGCGAGGTAGCCCAGGAGAAGCGCCTCGGCGATGGCGGCCTGGGCGCCGGTGTCGTACTCGCGCTCGGGCTTGGCGTTCTCGCCGGCGGAGAACTCGGCGGTCGCCAGCAGCATCGGGCGGAAGGACTCGTGCAGGCAGCTCTCGGGATGGCGCAGGCACGCCCAGAGGATGCTGGGCAGGCTCGAGACCTTGGTGGCGATGCCCTGGCCGGTGAAATTGTTCTGTTCGCGGCGGAAGGTGACGTAGTGCGCGTCGTTTTCGTCGCAGACCTTCTGCAGATCGGCGTCGCCGGTGAGGCGCGCGCGGTAGTGCAGGAGCCCGCCCCACTGCGGCCACCAGCTCCAGGTGTAGTGGTCGCCCGCCTTCGGGCGCGATCCCTTGGCGTAGGTGCAGATGCCGTCGCCGGGCTTGTAGAGGTCCTCGGTCATCGTCTCGGCGCAGAAGACGTCGCGGAGCCACCCGGTCGCGGCGCTCCAGCTTGCGCCCAGCTCCTCGGCGCGGGCGGCGGCCTCCACCGCGCCGTCGGCCGGCAGGTCGAACGCGGCGGCGCGCTGCCAGGCGGCGAGGAGCATCGCGTCGAAGGTGGGCGCCGGGAGGGTGGAGGCGTAGTCGATGACGTTGCGGAGGCGGTGCTGCTCGCGGCCGGCGAAGAGGACGTTCGGGTCCTTGGCGAAGGCGCTGGACCAGTTGAGCGCACCGGCGATGTACTTGTACCCGCGCACCTCGGCCTTGTGGCCGAAGACGCTGCCGGGATCCTTCGGCACGTCGCGGGTGGGGCACATGTAGAGGTCGTGAACCTTGCAGACGTTCCAGTCGGCGACGACGGTGACGTAGCGGTCGTCCACCCCGTTCGCGCCGGTGATGCTCTGGCAGAGGTAGGGCGCGTTGCAGGGGGCGGTGATGCGGGCGATCTGCGGGCGCGAGTAGATCCAGGCCGGGTTCTCCCAGATGGGGGGCGTCAGCCGCTCGGCCCCGGCCCACTTGACGACCGGGTTCATGCCGATGACGGTGGTGACGGTCTCGTCGCCATCGTACTCGTACGGGGTCTCGAAGGTCGGGTAGGCCTCCAGGAGTTCGATGGACTCCTCGGGGAGGAACATGCACTCGACCAGGAAGCCCTCGCCGTCCGGGTCGGGGCGGACGCTGACCTCCCAGGCGACATCGGTCTGGCCGTAATGGGTGTGGCCGCGGAAGACGGCGCCGCCGTCCTCCATCGTCTCGACGCCGCTGGCGTGGGTGGGCTTGACGTGGCCGACGGAGAGCCACTCGTGATCCTTGAAGCGGAGCATGGGGCGGTCGTGCTCGTAGAACCAGTCGGGCCGCCAGCCCGTTTCGTCCTTCGTGAAGACGGCGCGCCTGGCGCCGCGGGTCACCTCGACGGTCGTGGATTCGGCCATGGGACACTCCTTCCGGGCAAGGGCTTCGCACAACCGGCGCGGGACGTCCGCGGGCCGGCGGAAACGCAACCCCTAGCCGAAACCGGCGGGGAATGCAAGCGGGCGTCGGAGAGAACCGGGCCGTTCCGTTCTCCCTCTCCCGCTGGGAGAGGGCCGGGGTGAGGGCGTCCGAACGGGCAAGATCCCCTCACCCTCACCCTCTCCCAGCGGGAGAGGGGAGCCCTTTTCGAACCGTCACAGCCCAGTCCAGGTTGAATCGGTCAGAACGGAACGGCCCTGCGGAGAGAAGAGGGAGAAAGAAGAGGCGCGACGGCCGGTCAGGGCACGCTGTAGCCGTTGACGAAGCCCTCGGGCCGCAGCACATAGTGCCAGATGGAGCGGTCGTTGGTGTTCCGGTCGGTGTAGTGGTCTTCGTGCCAGTTGTACTCGTGGGGCGGCTGGTTGGAGAGCCAGTGGGCGGAGCCGTCGAGGAGCACCACGTTGACCCCCTTGACCGGCATGGTGAAGTCGCCCTCGGTGTGGACGCTGTAGCCGGCGCTGCCGCCGGGCCAGTCGATGTTGAACGCGCAGCCGGAAAAGATGAGCTCGGAGGCGCGGAAGCCGCGGGCGGATTCCTCGTCGATGAAGGTCGGGAGCCCCCCGGCCCCGCCGGAATTGCCGGCGTAGCCCATCAGCGTGTTGGGGTTGTCGCCGGGGGCGGTATTGTCCAGCTTCTCCTTCAGCTTCGCCGGGGTGCGGCGCCAGTGATCCTCGCTCCAGATGCCGCTGGGGCAGAACCAGGCCTCCCCGACGGTCATGTACCCGCCATGGTGCAGCCGGGCGGTGCGGCAGAGGCGGTCCGACCGCGTGTCGTACCGGTTGGCGACCCACCAACGGTCCTGGTCCCTGATCGGGATGCGTCCCCGGAAGTCGTCGACGTACATCCCCAGCCCCAGGCCGATCTGCCGGAGGTTGCCCATGCACTGCGCGCGGCGGGCGCTCTCCAGCGCCTGCTGCAGCGACGGCAGGAGAAGCCCGGCGAGGATGCTGATGATCGCGATCACCACGAGGAGCTCGACCAATGTAAACCCACAACGCGAAACCGGGACCCGGCCGACGACACCGCCCGCCGGGGCCACCGGCGGGCGGGGGAAGCTATCGTGAAGCTGGCGAGGCTCGTCCACGCGTCGGGACTGTCGCATCGTTCGGCTCCTCTGGCCGGTTCGGCCGTTGGGTCTACATGCCGGGCAGCTTGATCTCGCCGCCGCCGCCCTGGTCGCCGGCGCCGCCCTGGTCGCCGGCGGCGTCCTTGTGCGTGGTCTTCAGCACCTCGACGTCGAAGACGAGGGTGGCGTTCGGGCCGCCGGGGCCCTGGGCGTTGGCGCCGTAGGCGAGGTCGCCCGGGATGAAGAGGCGGTACTTGTCGCCCTCGCGCATGAGCTGCAGGCCTTCCTTCCAGCCCTGGATGACGCCGCGGTTCTGGTCCTGCGGGGAAAGGTCGAAGGTGACCGGCTCGCCGCGCTGGACGCTGCTGTCGAAGACCGAGCCGTCCAGCAGCTTGCCGGTGTAGTGGACCGTCACCTCGTCGGTGGCGCCCACCGGCTCGCCCGAGCCCTCCTCCAGGACCTTGTACTGCAGGCCGCTGGCGGTGGTCTTGACGCCTTCCTTCTTCGCGTTGGCGGCGAGGAAGGCCTTGCCCTCGTCCAGGTTCTGCTGGCCGGCGGCGCGGGCCTTTTCCTGCATCTGTTGCTGGTAGGCCTGGATGGCGGCCTGGGCCTGCTGCTGGTTGAGGCGGACCGGCTGGCGGCTGACGACGTCGTCGATGGCGAGCAGGAACGCGTCGCGGTCGAGCGACTCCAGGTCCAGGCCCTGCTGGCGCATCATGTTGGCGAACTGCAGGCCGAAGATGTAGCTCGCTTTGGCGTTCTGGGTGGCGAGTTTCCCGGCGTCCTCTCCGTCGTCGCCGGCGCGGCCGGCGGTGGCGAGAAGGACGATGCATGCGAGAGCGAGTGCGGCGCGTTTCATGGCGACCCCTTGTCCTGATCCGAAAAATGGCGGTGTTTTCTGGCGCGGCGACCGGTCCGCTCCGGCCCGCACACCATTACACACATCTCTGTCGCGCTGTCAAAGGATTCCCGCTCCGGGACGGTTCTGCTCCGCACGCCCCGGTCCGGTAATGCCCCGCGCCCGCCGGGCCGCCACGGCCGCGGACGCGGCCTGCAAATGGGCGGGATCCGGGGCCGGCAATCGGTTGGCGGATTTCGGTTTTGCGCTTGCGTCGGGGGGGCGGATCGGCTATGGTACGCGCACGTGTGGAGCGTGCGGTTGGACGCTCCGCCGCGTGTTCGCCCCTTCCATTTGACAGGGCGCACGGCAAGTGCGCCCTTCTGTTTTGGCCGGGCCGACGCCCGGCATTCGTGTTTGGGTACGATGGACTGAGGCATCTGCGGAGGAACGAGTCCCATGAGCGATCCCGTGTTTCTTGGCCGGCAGGCGAACGCCGAGGAGGCGCGCTTTCACGTCATCCAGGCCCCGATCGAAGACGGCGCCCCCCTCCAGAAGGGGCAGAGCGCAGCGCCCGCGGCCATCCTCGCCGCCTCGGCCCGCATCGACCCGTACGACGAGGAGATCGCCCGCTGCCCGTCCGACGAGGCGCCGGTCCTCACGGTCGCGCCCCCGGAGATGCAGACCGTCGAAGCGGTGCAGCTCCAGGTGGAGGCCGCCATCGACGCGGTCGCCGCGCCCGTCATCCTCGGCGGCGACCCGAGCATCAGCATGGCCGGCATCCAGGCGCTGAGCGAGAAGAGCGAGGAGTTCACCATCCTCCACGTCACCGCCCACGCCCACTGCAAGAACGACGGCGCCATGGCCGAGACCGTCATGCGCCGCGCCATGCAACTCAAGAACTGCAGGAAGATCGTCCAGGTCGGCGTCCTGGCCCTCAGCGGCGGCGAGTCGGAGAACATCTTCAGCGAGGACGAGACCATCGAGGCCTTCTTCGCCTGCGACCTCGCCAAGCACAACGACGAGGGCTGGCACGAGGACGTGATCCAGGAGCTCAGCACCCCGGTCTACCTCAGCATCGACCTGGCGGGCCTCAGCCGGTCGATCGTCCCGTCGGTGGGCGTGCCGGAGCCCGGCGGCATCGACTGGTGGCCGCTCTTGCGCCTCTTGAAGGACGTCACCAAGCGCCGCCGCATCGCCGCGGTGGACGTGGTGGACCTCATCCCGCTGGAAGGCGACGTCACCGGCGACTACGCCGCCGCGCGCCTCATCCACAAGGTGATGGCCTACATGGTCGTCTCGGGCAAGATGCTGGCGCCCGAAGACCTGGAGATGGACGAAGAAGAAGAGGAAGAGGGCGAAGAGGCCTGATCCAGCGCCTCCGGCCCCCCGCAACACCTGTCGCGCCCGGCGGAGCCCCGCGCCCCGCCGGGCGCGTTTCGTTTCCGCCGGGCGGACGAATTCCGCTATCTTTTTCAGAAACGCGTTGACGATGCGGCCCGGCGCGGCCAAGAATACGGGCCGCGTCCGCGGTCGGCCGGCGCGGGCCGGCGCCGCGGCGGCGCCCTGTCCGCCCGCAGGAGAATGAAACCATGACACCGCGCGAACGCTTCCTCGCCGCCCTCGACCGCCAGCCGATCCCCGGCCGGGCGCCCCACTTCGAGCTCGTCTTCTTCCTCACCATGGAGGTGTTCGGCCGGGTGCACCCCAGCCAGCGCGCCTACGGGCAGTGGGACCAGATGGAGGAGAAGGAGCGGCAGCTCCACCGCGAGGACATCGCGGACCTCCACATCCAGACGGCCGAGCGCTTCGAGCACAGCGCCATCTTTCTCCACCCCAACCCCGGGAGCGACGAGGAGATCCTGCGCCTGATCGACATCGTGCGCGAACGGGTGGGCGACCGGTACTTCGTCATGCTTCACGGCGACGCCACCTTCGGCATCCCGAACGGCGAGACGATGGTGGAGTTCAGCTACCGCATGGCCGACGACGCCGAGGGGATGAAGCGCCAGGCGGCCGGGATGGTGGACAGCGCGCTGGCGCGCGGCGAGCGCTTTGCCAAGCACGGCGGGCTGGACGGTTTCGCCCTCTGTGCGGACTACTGCCTCAACCAGGGGCCGTTCCTCAGTCCGGACCAGTTCGGCGAGTTCGTGACGCCCTACCTCACCCGCCTCTGCGCGGGCTACCGGGACCTGGGGCTGCGCACCATCAAGCACACCGACGGCAACATCATGCCGATCCTCGACCAGCTCGTCGAAGCCGGGCCGGACGCGCTCCACAGCCTCGACCCGCAGGGGGGCGTGGACATCGCGGAGGTGAAGCGGCGGGTGGGCGACCGGGTGTGCCTGATCGGCAACGTCAGCTGCGGCGCGCTCGACACCGGCACCGACGCCGACGCCGTCGCCGCGGCGGAGTACTGCCTGGAACACGGCATGCCGGGCGGGGGGTATATCTTCTCGACCAGCAACTGCATCTACACCGGCATGGCGCTCTCGCGCTACGAGCTCATCCTCGACGTCTGGCGCCGCAAGGGAAACTATCCCGAGGCGTGAGGCCGGGACACCGGACGACCGTCGGCGACGCAGGCCGGACGGAGTCCGGCGAAGGACGCAACGCCCGCAGGGTTACGAATGCCGGGTTGCACCCGGCCTGCCCGCTACCCGCTTTAGCCTTTTGCCGGATCGTTGTATTTTATCTCTTTTCCTCTTGCCTAAGCGAGTTTATATTGTATTTTTAAGATGTAAATTAAGGAAACCTAAATAATGGCGACCAAGGGAAAGATTCGGGACATGCTCCGCATTCTGGAAAAGGATGGCTGGGTCCAGGTCGCCCAGGTTGGAAGTCACCGCCAACTCAAGCATCCGTCGAAGCCCGGCCGGGTGACGGTCAGTGGCAAGCGGAATGACGACATCGATCCGAAGCGATGGGATTCGATGATGCGACAGGCTGGACTGGAATAGTCGAAAGGAGAGCGTCATGGTCAAGAACGTCATGGTTGCCGTATGCAAGGCGGGGAACTGCTATAACGCCTATGCACCGGACTATCCCGGCTGCCTGGCCACCGGAGGCACCCCGGAGGAGGCGCGGAAGAATATGTCCGGTGCGCTGGAACTGCATATCCGGGGCATGATCGAGGATGGCGAGACGCTTCCGGACGACAGCTGCGAGCTCGGGGTGGTGAAGGTGGTCGTGCCTACCGCCGACAAGGTGGACGGTCGCACCCTGCGCGAATACCGCAAACGTCATGGCATGACGCAGACCGAATTTGCCGAGAAGTTGGGCGTAACCAAGGAAACGGTGTCCGAGTGGGAGCGTGGTCGCCGACAGTTGCCCGGGACGGTGCGCTTCGCGCTGGAGGTGATCGCGTAGGAGTCTATGCCACATCGAGAGTCAGACGAAACGACCGGAAATCCCCAGGCCGAGCGACGATCCTGGCGAGGCCAGGGGTTGGACCACGGTCTTGCAGCGGCGTAGGCCGGACGGAGTCCGGCGAAGGACGCAACGCCCGCAGGGTTACGAATGCCGGGTTGCACCCGGCCTGCCCGCTACCCCGAGGCGTGAAGGCGGGACACCGCACAACCGTCAGTAAGCGTAAGCGTCCGACTTGTAGTAGAGCAGGTTGGTAAGCGTGCTGTCGCGGCAGCCCTGGTCGATGATTGCCTTGGTGTCGAAGACCTTCTCGACATGGCCATCCAGGTAGCCGATGGTCATGGCCCGCCCGCCGAAGTCGAAGAGTTCCGCCTTCTGGCAGAGGCCGGGATACTGCCCCGACTTCGGTTCCAGGCCCAGGTGGTTCGGCCGGTCGTCCATCAGGTAGTCGGGGGCGTGGGCCTCGGTCCACTCGCCGACTTCGTGCCCGAAGAAGAACATGGCGCAACAGCGATACTCGAAGAGGACCGGCAGGTGGGCCGGATCGGCAAGGCTGCCCGTGGCCGTCCCCGCGCGCCAGCGGGCGTCCGCCCCGTTGTTGTTCGCACCGGTGATGCGCTTATCCGAAAGCCAGGCGTTCATGGTGTAGCTCGTCCGGCCAAAGACGTCGGGATTGCAGGCGAAGTAGGTCCTATCTTCTCCGGGATACGGATTGCCGGAGAGCTCGGTCACCTGGTAATAGGCGCTGGTCCGCCGATCCGACGGACAGCGGAAAAGCTCGAGGTCGGAGAGGTACCCGCTCTTGCCGAGGAACCAGGTATACCAGACGGGGTAGGTGGAACCGCTGTTGGCGACCGTGAGCGCCGCCGGGCTGCCGCCGCGCGGGAAGTCGCTGATGAGCAGATCCCCCCCGTACGCCGCCAGATCGAGGCGCCCGCCATCGACGCGGGCCGGCGCATAGGCATTGTGATTGTCGAGCGACTCCAGCTCGAGCAGCCCGAGTTGCTGCTTCAGGTTGTTCCGGCAGCCGCTTTCGCGGGACGCCTCCAGAGCACGCTCCAGCGCCGGAAACAGCAGCG
>CAZKKD010000049.1:0-15216 GCA_964553265.1 uncultured Planctomycetales bacterium
CCTTGGCAGGTATGATGGCAGCGATCTCCCGGCGCTCGAGACCGCCATAGATCTTGGCGTAGGCGTAGCCTGCGTCCGCCGTTACCGTCTCGATCTTGACCCCTGTGGTCTTCTCGACCGCGTCGAGGCGCGCCAGAAGTGCCTCGCCCTCGTTGGTTTCGCCGGTTGTTACGTCGACCTCGAGCACCACGCCGAACACGTCATCGACGACGCCGTGCTGCTTGTAGCTCGGCTCCAGACGGCGGTTCCGGCCATTGGTTGCCATGGTCGCGTCCGGATCGGTCGGGCAGACCTTCTTGAACTTGCCGGTCTTCCTCGAGTTGCGGGTTTGCCGAACCGCTTCCGCCACCGCTTTGTCATCGTCGTTCGCGGACCTGACCGCATCGACATGGCGCACGACCAGGCTGTCCCACGAGACGTCCGCCCTGATCAGCGAGGCGTCGACATGCACGATCTCGCCCTTCGCGATCCCGGCCACCACGCAATCCTGCACCGTGCGCTCGAAAATGCGGCGGAACCCCCCGGCGCCCCCGCGCTGGCGGACGGGCGCCGCTTCGCGGCGAGCTTGGACGGGCGGCTGCACGCCGGCGATGCCGAGAGCGGCGAAGCGGCCTGGACCGCGCCGGTGGCGAAGTTCACCCGCACGGCGCCGGCGGTATTCAAGGGCCGCGGCTACCTCGGCGACGAGCAGGGCGGCCTGCACGCGTTCGCAGTCAAGGACGGGGCGAAGCTCTGGTCGCACGCCATCAAGGACCGCATCAGCGCCTGCCCGGCGGTCTGCCCGGCGGGGATCCTGTTCGCCGGCGAACAGGGGGCCCTCGCGCTGGTCGGGTTCGACGGCAAGGTGCGGTGGACCCGGACGCTCGAGGTCGAAGAGGTCCACCAGCCGGTCGCCACCGAGAGCCAGGTTCTCGTGCCCACCTCGGACGGGCTGCGGGTGCTGCGCCAGAGCGACGGCGCCCCCGACCCGCGCTTCCCGGTGCAGGGGCAGGGAGGGCACGTGGTCTCGGTGGTTCCGTACGGAGACCAGATCTGCTTCGTGTCCTATCACATCAGCCTCCAGGAATCGCAGGGGCTCAGCTTCACCGACGCCGGCGGCAACGCCCACGTCTGGGCCCCGGCCCCCGCCGAGGATGACTGAGGGAGAGACGACGTGACTCACCGCATCCGCGCATGCGCTTTCTCTGTGGCGCTCTGCCTTCTCGCCGGTGTGGCGGCGGGGGGGGAGGACCCGCACCTGCTGCTGCACAACTTTTCGCGTCCGATTCCCGGCGGCGACGGCCTGCGGACCTCGCTGGAGCGCGAGACCGTCCGGGTCGGCCTGGCCGCGGCGCGGATCGCGTACAAGGGCTCCGCCGGTGCGGAGCGCCAGGCCTACCTCCCGGACGAAGCGGTCGCCCTGTCGGTCCCCGGCGAGGTGCGCTTCTGGCTGCAGGGGGACGGCAGCGGAAACGTCTTCCGCCTCGTCTTTCGCCAGGCCAACGCGTACACCGACGGGCACGGCAACCGGCGGCTGCGGGACCATCGCGACACCGGCTTCGACGTCCCGCTCGACTTCACCGGCTGGAAGGAGTTCCGCTTCGACCTGGCCGCGCACGAGCACTTCCGCGACTGGAGCCGGGAGAAGGTCCTCTTCTGGCGCCGCTACGGGGTGGTCCTCCGCGGCGGAGAAGACGCGGTCACCGAGGGGACGATCCTCCTGGACGACCTGCGCCTCGTCCCGCCGCGCAACCGCCGGCCCGCCTTCGATCTGCACGCCCGCCTCTTCGGCGCCTCCACCCGGACCGGAAGCGGGGAGGTCGCCATCAGCCTGGACGCGCGCAACTTCCAGCCCGAGCGCGTCACCCTCCAGGCGCGGGTGGTGATGACCGACCGCAACGAGAACCCCGTCGTCGAGCGCGACTTCGAGATCCCCGTCGAACCGAAGAGCAGCAAGGAGGCCCTCCTGCGGCTCGAGCCGGGCCAGCTGGAGAGCTACCTGCCGCCTTTCCGCCTCACCGGCGACATCCTCAGCCCCGACCACCCGGACATCAGCGGCCGCATCGACGAGACCCTGGTTCTCGCCAACAGCCGGTACCTCTTCGAGAGCTTTGCCGATCCGCTGGCCGACTGGTGGTGCCGGCCGCTGGGCGGGCGTCGTCACGGGCTGTCCGAGTACACGCTGGGCGAATACTACCGCATCGACGTCCGCCTGCAGACGGCGGTACGCATCGCGCGGGAAGCCATCCCCGAAGCCGAGCGCGACCCCGCCGGCGAAGCGGGTCCGCCCACCCGCCATGCGCTCCGCGTGGACTACACCGGCCACGGCGCGGTCTTCAACGGGCGCGGCAAGCCGGGCCGCTACCTGCCCGGCAACGCCTTCCGCGCCGGCGTGTGGGTGAAGGGCGACGGCTCGGGCAGCCGCTTCTACGTCACCCTGCACGACTACAGCAACATGGCCGACTTCTGGCCGGGCGGCTGGAAGAAGGAGCGCGTCGAGCGCACCCTCTGCCGACTCGACTTCACCGGCTGGCGCTACTTCACCTTCCCGCTGCCCGGCAACGGGCAGGGCAAGAACAGCCGCCGCGGCTCCACCCACGGCATCGACTTCCCCATCGAGATCGGCGCCTTCGGCATCGAGCCGCCCCGCCCCCGCAAGGGGGAGGAGGAGGAAGCGCCCTTCGCCGGCGGGTCGATCCGCATCGGCCCCATCTACACCGATACCCAGCAGGCGCTCGTGGAGACGCTCTCGCTCGCCATCGGCTATGACGACGCGGCGCGCCGGTACGCCGCCGACCGGGGCGCCTGGGTCGCGATCCAGAACGCCTCGCCCTGGAACGCGCGCACCGTGCAGTCGGCCTGGAGCCTGCTCGATCGCAACGGCAACGTACTGGCGAAGGGCGCCGGGACGCTGAAGCTGAAGCCCGGCATGGCCGACGCCTATCGCATCGAGCCCGACGCCCTGGCCGCGGGCAGGGACGCGCCCGGTCCGCTGCGGCTGGAGGTGAACGCGTCGGACCTCGAAAAGCCCTCCATCGCGGCCACCGAAGCGGTGATGCTCGCCAAGCCGGACAGCCGTTATCTGCTGGCGGATTTCGAGGAAGACCGCGGCTTCCTGGGGCTCAAGGCCAACGGCGCGCCCAACCCGCCCGGCGTGGGCCGGCCGGCCGCCCGTCCCACCGATGCGCAGGCGCACGGCGGGGCCCGCTCGCTGCCGCTGGCGTGGGAGCGGCGGCGGCCCGACGACGAGGAGCAGACCCTCCCGCCGGTCGTGAGCGTCGACCCGCCCATGCCGGGGGTGCCGACGCGGGTCTCGCTCTGGATCCACGGCGACGGCAGCGGGGTGCTCTTCTACCCGGTCATCGGCGACCGCTCCGGCGTCAACTCGGGCCTGCCCAACGGCAACTGGGACATCCTCTTCGCGCGCGCCGCCACGGGGGATCTCCAGCAGGCGGTGCGGGTGGACTGGACCGGCTGGAAAGAGGTCACCTTCGATCTGCCGCCCGTTCCGGCCACCTGGGACCAGGACCTGCCGGTCCTGGAGTTTGTCCCCAGCTACCCGTTCGGCCTCCACCTGGCCACCCTCGCCGACGGGAAGACAAAGGGCGACGTCGGCCGCATCCTGGTCGACGACATTGCGGTCGAGACGCACCTTCCGGCCGAGGAGCGCGTGCGTTTCCGGTTGGCGTATGGCGGGGAATCCAACGTGGTCGGAACGAAAGACCCGGTCCGGATCACCGTTGCCAGCGCCGAAACCGGGGGGCCCCGGACGGTGCGCCTGGTGGCGAGCGTCACCGACTGGCGCGGTGCGGCCCTGGCCCGCCTGGACCGGGAGCTGACCCTCCCCGCCGCCGGCCAGGAGCGGATCGCGCTGGTCGAGGCCCTTCCGCCCGGCGCCTACCTGGTGAACGTGGAGCTCTTTGCGGGTGAGCAGGCCCTGCAGCGGGAGGTGGCCGACGTCATCGTCGCCGACCTCGCTCCCGTGCTGGGCGAGGACTGGTCGACGCGCCTGCAGGACCCGTGGGAGCTGCGCAAGCCAATCGGCGAGGTGCGCGAGCTGGTCGACGAGGACTGGGACTGGCTCGAGTACTTCGCCGGCAACCACCAGTGGGAGTCCAGCCGCCGCCGCATCGAGAAGACGCGCAACAAGGGCCTTTCGCCCATCTTTCTGCTCGGCTACAGCACCTACTGGGCGTCGGGCCCCGGGTTCGAGGCGCGGCAGGTGGGCCAGTTCCAGCGCCGCCGCCGCCACATCGGCCAGGGCGTCGATGTCTTCCGGCCGCCCATGCTGCTGGAGGACTGGGAGAACTACATCCTCGAAACCGTGCGCATGCTCGGGAACGACATCGACGGCTGGATGCTCTGGCGCAGCCCCGACAGCACCGGTCCCATCGGTGTGGAGCCGGAGCTCTTCCTGAAGATGATGGGCATCGTCTACAAGTGGCGCCAGGTCTACTGCCCGGACGTGCCGCTCGTTCTCGGCGACATGAATCACGAGACCGCCGTCCCGTACCTCGCCAAGCTGATCGAGGGCGGTGCGGCGGAGCAGTTCGACGGCGTCAATGTCCGGATGGACGTGGGCCGGCAGTCGCCCGAGGATGCGCAGGTCGGCCGTTTTGCGCAGAACCTGACGACAGCCCTGAAGGGCTCGGAAGCGCATCCCAAGCGCGTGACGCTGACCGATCTCGACTGGGCGGTGGAGGCCAGCGCCGACGGCCTCGACGCCTACGACCAGGCCGCCTACCTCGCGCGTGCGGCGTTCCTGCTGCGCTGGCAGGGCATCCGGTCGACCGTGGCGATGATCAACGACGACGTCAAGCGCCTCGGCGTCGGCCTCGCCTACCGCCGCGTCCGCCGGGCCCCGCCCCTCTCCGAGCAGCCCAAGACGCTGCTGCTGAAGCCCGGCTGGATTGCCCTCGCCAATGCGCGCGGGTGGCTGGAGCGCCTTTCGCCCACCGCCGCGGTCCCGGTGCAGGACCGCTGGCCGGACCGGAGCCTCTGCCTCCTCTATGCGGACGCGGACGGGCAGCCGGTGGCGGTGGTGTGGCGCAACAACGATGCGGGGCATCTCTCCTTCGCGCAGACCGGTCTGGCGGTGCAGGAAGCGACCGATCTCCTGGGCGCCCCGGTCGCCGACGAGGACGGCTGGTACGCCGTCGGCAAGCTCCCGGTCGCCTTCCGCCTGGCGAAGACGGAGCGCCCCGCCGTGGCGCTGCGGCGCATCCGGGTGCGGGACGGTGCCGCGCCGGCGTGGTACCAGCGCACGCTTGTCTCATTCGTGCCGGGGGCGGACGCCGGGCACGACTATGTGGCCGAACAGGCGACCCCCGCCGTGCTGTCCGGCCGGACGCCGGGTGGCGAATCGCACCAGTACCAGGGCCTCCGCTTTGCCGGCGGCGGTGTGGAGCGCTTCTCCGTTGCGGTGCCCAAAGGCAGCGGCCTGGCGCTTCGCAAGGGATACCTGCTTGCGGAGACGGGGCAGACGGCCACCGTGATGCTGAATGGCGCCGAACATGGCGTCTGGGACCTCCAGCGCTCCGAGCCGGAGCTCTCCGGCGGCCTCCGCGAAGCCGTCTACTTCATCCCGGCCGAGGCTCTCGGCGGGAAGGAGACGGTGCAGGTGGAGGTCCGCTACGAGGCCCCGGCCAACACCACGCACTGGGTCGCCCACGCGTGGGATGGCGGCGCCGTTCCGCTCACCGCGGTCGGCCCGGTGCATGCCGACCAGAACGTGGCCCAGCCCCGCTGGAGCCGGAACATCGTGGGATCGCCCCTGCGGGTCGGCACCGAAACCTTCACCGACGGCATCGGCTCGTTTGCGCAGAGCCTGCTGGAGTATCCCCTCAACGGGCAGTTCCAGCGCTTCACCGCCAAGGTGGGCGTCGATGCGGCCACCGAGGGCAAGGGATCGGTCCGGTTCGAGATTCACGCCGACGGCAAGAAGGTCTGGACCTCGGCGCTCCTGTCCGGCCTCGATACGCCGGTGGAGGTGGATCTGCCGGTCGAGGGGGTCAACCGCCTGCGCCTCATCCTGAGCGACGGCGGCGACGGCAACAAGTTTGACGCCGGCGACTGGCTCGAGCCGGTGCTCCATCCCTGAGTGCCCTGCCGGCCGCGCAGGCCGGAAGCGTACGCGGACACGACCTGCCGGAATCGGGTTGCCGGTGCGCGGATACCGAAGATCAGACAGGAGAAGAACGAATGCGGAACGCGATGCTGGTGGTCGGGCTCATCGGATGTACGCTTCTGTGCACGGCTTGCGACGGCGCCGTGAATGCGGCCCAGTCGGCCGGCGCGACCGGGGCCGCGAAGGAGAAGGACGCCCCGGCCGAAGCGCCGGCGGCCACGGCGGCGGCGGAAGCCGCGCCCGCGCCCATGGTGCATGCCGGTGGCCCCGTGGTGATCGACGGCCGCCTCGACGAAGCGTGCTGGAAGCGCGCCACGCCGGTGCCGTGCGACTTCCTCATGGGCAGGACCGGCGAAGCGAGCACCGAACCGCTCGGCGTCGGCTACTACGCCTGGGACGAGCACTACCTCTACATCGCCTACGAAACCTTCGACCGCAACCTCGTGGCGCTTCCGTCCGGCGAAGCGCAGGGCGTGGGCGACAACATCCGCCAGGGCGCGTCCATCCATGACGCCAAGATGCCGGTGGACATTGTCGAGTTCTTCATCGCCTTCGAGGATCCGCACTACTTCTGGGAGATCCACCACAACGCGGCCAACCAGTTCAACGACGTCTGGTGTACGATCATCCCGGACGATCGTCCTTTCCGCAAGTCCATCGAGGTCCCGTACGGCATTCGTTTCGCCCACCGGGAGATCCTGGAGGACGATGGCGCAGACACGGTGGCGATGGCGAGTGCGCTCAAGGCCACGCCCGAAGGCGCGCCGTCGACGATCAACCAGCCCGGCGACACCGACGCCGGCTACACCGCCGAGATCCGCATCCCCTGGCGGTCGCTCTCCGCGCCGAAGGCCTGGGGGCACTGGGTGGACACCGGCAAGCCGGATCCGCGCCGTCCGGGCAAGAACCTGCAGCGCTGGGACTGGGTTCCCGCCGGCAAGACCCTGTCCCTCCTCATGGTCATCCAGAACGGCGACCGCAAGCACCGGTACCACCATTCCAGCCCCACGCTGCCGGGCGGGTGGTTCCACCACGGGGCAACCCATTACCCTGTCTACCAGTTACAGAAGTAGATCCGCCGCCGGCAAAAATCCGTTATCCTTTTTCCGTCGCCGGTTCCGGCGGCGGTTTTTTTTCCAACCGGTTGCTGCGTTGGGGGTTGGGACCGCCGGACCCCGGTGGCGCCGGTGCTTTTTTGGCGTCACCTTTCGATTCTTGCGGATTGACGGTACGAAATCGGAATCTCCATCGCTAACAGGATGATAGGGGATGGAGGCGTTCGCCCCGGACAAGCCCGGTCAACGGACCGGCGGGCGGTGCTCCAGGACCCTGCGGAAGACGACAGGAGTACAATCGTGAGCTCGCAGACGTCGGAACGGCTGCAATCGCTCCTCGACCGCCTCGGCGAAGGGGAGGAAACCGCGGCCGACCTCGACAATCTGACCCGGGAAGAGGAGCGCTGGCTGCGCGACCTGCGCGGCATTGCCGCCAGCCTGGAACCCGTGGACGAGGCCGACCCCGGACACTACGATCTCGACACCCTTCAGCGCCTCGCGCGCGAACGGCGCACCGAGGGCGAGGGCTGGCAGATGCCGGATCACCTGAGCGCCTGCCCGCTCTGCCTGGAAGAGTTCGAGCTGCTTCTCGGCGAGATCCCCACCCCCCGACGGAGTGCGGTGCGGCGCTACTTCAAGCAGGGCCGCAAGACGCTGGCCCCGTTCGGGACGGTGCTGCCGCTGTTTACCTGGCGCGAACGCGTGGTGGCGGCCGCGGCCGCGGCCGTGCTGGCGGTGGCGCTGGGACTGCTCTTTCACACCCCGGGCGCGGCGGAAGCACCGGCGATCCGCGTCCGCGGCGAGGCGTTTGCCCACGTGGACGGCCGTCCGCTGCGGCGGGGCGCCACGGTGGCCAACGGCGAGGAGCTGGTCGCCCGCGAAGACGCGGTGGCCACCTTCGCCGACGGGTCGGAGGTGGAGATTGACCGCGGCTCGCGGCTGGCGTTCCGCGTGGATCCGGCCGGCGCGACCACCATCCGCCTGCGCGACGGCGGGGTCTACGCCTCGGTGACCCGGCGCACGCCCGAGCGGCCCTTCCGGGTCGAGACGGATCTCGGCGAGGTCCGCGTGGTCGGCACCGCTTTCCGGGTCGACTGCGAACGGGACGACGTGCTGGTGCTGACCCCGGCCGAAGAGGGCCTGGCCGGCGAAGCGCGGACCACGCCGCTGCGCGCGGTGCGGGTGACGGTGCGCGCGGGGGTGGTGCGCGTCACCGCCCGCGACGGCGCGCGCCGGGACATCCGTGCCGGCGAGGAAGCGGTGCTCCGGCCCGGGGGCGGCGCGCCGGAGGTCATCGGGCACGACGCGGTGCGCGGCGCCGCGACCGGCGACTGAACGAACGCCCCCCGGCGGGGCGGCCGCGCGCGGGTGCGCCCGTGCGGAACGGCGCCGCAACCGGGTGGCGGGGCGGAACGGCAACAGCCCGCGAGGCAGACATGAGCCAGGGGCGGACCCCCACCGAAATCGCGAGTGCGCCTGTGCGCGGACGCGCTGCGGACCGGGAGCGGGGCGCCTCCGTTCCGGCGAAACAGCGGGAGCGCGCCGCGGACCGGGAACTCCTGGAACGCATTCTCAACAACGATACGCAGGCCTGGGACGCGCTGGTGGAACGCTATGCCGGGCTGTTGCACGCGGTGGCGCGGCGCACCTGCGCCGCGTATGGCTACCCGGCGCAGGAGCAGGACGTCGAGGACGCGGTCGCGGAGGTCTGGCGGAACCTGCTGGAAAAAGAGCGCGAGCTGGTCTACACCTGCGCCAGCCGCGGGTGCCTGGCCCAGACGCTCCACGTGCTGGCGCGCCACCGGGCCATCGATCTCATGCGCAAGCGCCGGCTGCGGACGGTGGAATACCAGGAGCACCACGCGCCGTCGACCGCCCCGGACGTGGACGCCGTCTTCGCCGAACGCGCCGCCGAGGTGCGCGCGGCGGTGGACCGGCTGCCGGACCGTGAGCGGACCCTGGTGCGGCTGTTCTTTCTGCAGGGGCGCAAGTACCGGGAAATCGAGGAACTTACAGGCATTCCGATGAACAGCATCGGCCCGACGCTCAACCGCGCGCTGCAGCGCATCCGCAGCCGCCTGGGCCTGGACTGAACGTCCCCCGAGGAGCCTCCTCCTCCTCTCTCCGGCCGGCCCGCGGCGAAGGCGTCGCGGGCCGGCGCTTTTTCGTGTACTGGAGTTTCCGCTGTAACGGATTTTCCCACAACGGATTGGGTCTGCGCCGGACTGCCGCGGCCCGGGAGGCTTGCTACCCCGCCCCGCAAGTGGAGGAACAAATTCGCCAGGCGAATCTCTCCCTCTCCCTCTGGGAGAGGGCCGGGGTGAGGGGATTGACCTTGCTCAGGCTTGCCGCCCTCACCCTGACCCTCTCCCAGAGGGAGAGGGAAATGGCCACCACCTTGCGGGGCGGCGTTCCTAAAGGACGACGACGCGCTTGAAGCCGTCGGTGTCGAAGCGCTTGATGCACTGGTTGCAGCTCTTGCAGTCGGTCTCGTAGCAGTTGCGGTGGATGCGCGACGGATACTGCCGGCGGAAGGCCTCGAGGCAGCGCTTGGCGCAGAAGACGTAGTGCTCCTGCGTCAGGCCGAAGGCGACGTACTCGTCGTACGGGGCTTCCTCTTCCTCGGCTTCGCTCAGGTGGCGTTCGCACCACGAGCAGGCCCCCTCGCGCTGCTTCTGGGCGCGGTTGCGGGCGTCCTCCAGCTCTTCGTCGCTCCAGTTGTACTCCACGCGCTTGACGTAGCGCTGGTTGAGCTGCGCGCGGACCACGCCATTGGTGACGCAGAGGATCTGGTCGTTGCGGACGGTGTAGACCCGTTCGCAGTGCACCTCCTCGCCGCTGTCGAGCAGCACCACGCACCGGCCGACATCCGGCACGGCCCGCCGGTACCACCCGCAGTTGCCGCAGACGGAGGTGTAGAGAAACATGTCGGTGCGGGCGCCGCATTCGGGGCAGCGGCCGCGTTCGATCATTTTCAGGCCGCGGATGTCGGCGCTCGTGGCGGCGTTGACGGCCTCCTCGGCCTCGTAGATGGCCTTGTCGACGTCGCTGCGCTTTCCGGTGGCGACGAGTTCGGAGAGTTCGTCCCGCAGACTGGCGTCGCGCGGATTGTCTTCGCTATTGATGGCCTGCTGTTTTCGACGGCGATCCTCGTCACGGTTGCTAAAAAGGGGCATGCGGATGTCCTTTCGGGCCTGTGAAGCGGTCGGTCGGGCGCGGTCGGTCCCCGTCCGGGAAACGCCGCGCGCGGGGAGAGCCTATCCGATTCCGGCCGGTATTGTCAAATCGGGGTGTGCATCCCGCGTGACGGGGGAGGCATCAGACCGACTCCTGCTGTTCGCAGATACGGCCGTAAAAGCCTTTCCGCTGGCGGAGTTGGGCGTGATTGCCCATCTGGGTGATGCGTCCCTGCTCCAGGACGATGACGCGGTCGCAGTCCCGCGCGGTGGCGATGCGCTGGGTGATGATGAAGCTGGTCCGGCCCTCGAGGACGCGGCTCAGCGTCTCGCGGATGCGGGCCTCGGTGGCGGCGTCGAGGGCGCTGGTGGTGTCGTCCAGGAGCAGCACCTCCGGGTCGGTCAGGAGCGCTGTCGCAAGTGCGAGACGCTGCTTCTGCCCGCCGGAGAGGGTGACGCCGTTCTCGCCGACGGTGGTCTCGTACTTCACCGGAAGCGACATGACGAACTCGTGCAACTCCGCGCGCTCGGCCGCTTCCATCACCATTGCGGGGGTGGCGTCCAGGCGGCCGTAAATGATGTTGTCGGCGACGGTTCCGCTGAAGATGACCGGCTCCTGCTGCACCATGCAGACGTGCCGGCGGATCGAGCCCGGGTCCGCGTCCACCAGGTTGACCCCGCCGACGCGCACCTGGCCCTCCTGCGGGTCGTAAAAGCGCAGGAGCAACTGAAAGATGGTGCTCTTGCCCGCGCCGGACGGCCCCATGAGGGCCACCTTTTCGCCGGGATGGATGTGAAAGTCCACATCCCCCAACGCCGGCTCGGTCTGGCCCGGATAGGTGAAGGTGACATGGTCGAAATAGACCTTGCCCTCCATGCCCTGCAGGTGGATGGAGCCGGGGCGGACGTCCTCCTCCGCGTCGAGGAGCCGGAAGACGCGGTGGAGCACCACGAAGACGGCCTGGACCGCCGTCATCATGGTCGAGACCACCTGCACGGGCTGAAAGACCTTCTTCGAGGCCTCGATGAACGCCACGGCCGTCCCGAGGGTGATGCCGCCGGCGGCCGGGCCGATCCGGACGAGGTGGAAGCCGTACCAGAGGATGAGGAAGGTGGCGCCGCCGGTGATGGTGACCGCCAGCAGGGACAGGCCCTGCTGGTAGAAGACCATCCGCAGCATGACGCGGACGTAGTCGTACATCTGGCGCGCCAGGGAGTGCAGTTCGCGGCGCTCGCGCGTGAACGCCTTCACCACGCGGATCCCCCGCATCCGTTCGGCCGCGAGGGCGTACATGCTGGAGTTGAGCCGCCGGCTGGCGATGTGGACGTTGCGGATCTTGGGCCGGAGGTAGGCAAACGCCCAGGCATACAGGGGCATGCTGGCGAAGACGATGAGCGCCAGTTGCCAGTGCAGGTACAGCATCAGCCCCGCCCCCACCAGGATGAAGGCGACCGAGCGCACGAGATTGACGAACTGGTGGGTGGACCACTTGTGGATCACCTCCACATCGTCCAGCACGCGGCTCATGATCTTGCCCGAGGGGACGTGCTCGTAAAACCCGATGTGGAGGCGCTGCAGCTTCTCGTGCAGTTGCCGGCGCAGATCGTACACCAGCCGCTGGCCCGCATCGACGATGAGGAGGTGCCCGCCCCATTCGGTCAGCAGGTGCAGCGACCAGAGGACGATGTTGGCGATCGCGACAATGACGAGCACCCGGACGGAGGCATCGTACTGGGCCGGCGGAATGGGGTTGCCCTCGTTGAGCCCCTCGTCGATCAGAAGGCGGAACGTGATGGGAAACCCGAATTGCACCAGGCTCAGCCCCAGCATCAGGAGCAGCGACCCGAAGAAATGCCACTTGCGCGGCCGCAGGTAGACCCGCCAGAGCCGGGAAAGGTCGGTCCGGCCGGTCCCCTTGTACGCCTCCATGTCCGCGAGTTCGCGGTCGACAATGCGCTGGACGGGGTCGGGGCGCTTCATCCGAGGTCCTCCTCGGCGGCGCCGGTGCGGAGTTCTTCGTACAGCTTTGCGTAGTGCCCGCCCGCGGCCATCAGTTCGTCGTGCGTGCCCTGCTCGATGATGCGACCGGCGTCCATGACGACAATGCGGTCGGCGCCGGTGATGGTGCTGAGGCGGTGGGCGATGATGAAGCTGGTGCGCCCTTTCAGGATCTTTTCCAGCGCCTTCTGGATGAGGTGTTCCGACTCGCTGTCGAGGGCACTGGTGGCCTCGTCCATGACGAGGATGAGGGGGTCGCGGAGGATGGCGCGGGCGATGCTCATCCGCTGCTTCTGCCCGACCGAGAGGCGGACCCCCTCGGCCCCGAGCATGGTGTCGTAGCCGTCGGCGAGCTGCAGGATGGTCTCGTGCATCTCGGCGGTGCGGGCAGCGGCCTCGACCTCTTCGCGGGTTGCATTGGGCTTGCCGAAGGCGAGGTTTTCGGCCACCGTCCCCTCGAAGACCACCGAATCCTGCAGCACGACGCCGAAGATGTCGCGCAGGCTCTTGAGATCCACCGAACGGATGTCAACGCCATCGATCAGGATTTCACCGCCCTGGATGTCCCAGTAGCGCATGAGAAGCGTGGTGAGCGTGGTCTTGCCGCAGCCGGTGTGCCCGACGAACGCCACCGTCTCTCCGGCGGGAATGGTCAGGTTGAGGCCCTGGTAGATGGGGACATCCGGGGTGTAGGCGAAGTGGACGTCGCGGAACTCCACCCGGCCTTTGCGGCGCGGCATGGGGGGCGCGGCGGGGTCGCTCTCCACGTCCAGCGGCTCGTCGAGCACCTCCTGCACGCGCTGGACCGAAACGAAGCTCTCGCTGAGTTGCCCGGCGATATTGGCCAGGTTCATCGCGGGCTGAATGGCCAGCCAGACGTACATGTTCGCCGACATCAGATCGCCCAGGCTCATCCAGCCGCGGATGATGAAGTAGCCGGCGAGAATGAAGATGGTGGTCGAACCATACCCCGCGATCGCATGCAGGGAGACCGAAAGGTTGACCGCGCTCTTGCGGCTGGCGTAGCTCCGCTCCAGACTGTCGTTGGTGCGGTCGAGGAAGGTCTCGTTTTCCCAGTCTTCCCGATTGTAAATGCGGACCTGTCGCACGCCCTCCACCGTTTCCTGCAGCCGGCCGGCGATGCGGTCGTAGAACGAGCGGTAGGCCTGGGTCGAGAGGCGGATCTTCTTCGTAAAGTAGCGCCCCACCACGATGTAGAGCCCCACCATGAGGCAGAAGACCGCGGCGAGGAGCCAGTTGAGGTAGAAGAGCATGGCCAGCGAAAACGTGAAGATGATGCTGTCGACCAGCAGGCGCACCGTCTCGCCGGTCAGGAGCTGCTGCAGCATGTTGATGTCCGACATGAGCCGGCTTACCAGCATGCCGCCGGAGAACTGCCCGTAGAAGCGCAGGCTCTGGTTGAGAATGTGGTTGTAGGTCGCCAGGCGGACGTCGGCCAGAAAGCGCTGGCTGGCCGAGAGCAGGAGCTGCACGCTCAGAAAGCGCAGCACCCCCGCCGCGACCGGGAGGAACGCGAACAGAGCCGAAAAGAACAGCACCCAGTTCCAGCGCTCTTCGACCACCACGTTGTCGACCAGGTGCCGCAACACCAACGGCGACAACGCCAACAGCAGCGTCACCAGGCTGATGCCGAGGAAGGCGATGAAGTATCGCCGCCCGTAGGGGCGAAGGTAGGGCAGGAGCTTGCGTAGCGCGTCCACAGGTGCTTCCCGTTGCTGTCGGGCGTCCCCCGAGTCAACTCCCGTAGGGGCCATTACCCGGTGCAACGCCAATCCCTTGCACAACCCGGATATAGGCATGGAGATCGATATTGTCAAGCAACTTGATGATTTTTATGAATTTCCTTGTGTCTCGGAAAGGGCAATTCAAGCCCGTGCATTCGTGTCGCTGCGGGCTCGCCGGGTGAGGGCTTGCCGCTTTCGGATTGCGCGGGTCCGGCGGACCCGGTACCATGGTCGGGCACGCGGTTGACGAGCGGAAGGCGGGACCATGCCCACCAACATCCGGCAACGCATCGCCCAGGCCATGGGCGTCATTGTCTTCATCTTCGCGATGGGGACGGTGGGGTTTTACGTCCTGCTGGACAAGCTCACCCTGATGGATGCGTTCTACCTCACGGTTATCACGCTGACGACGGTGGGGTATGGCGACTTTTCGCCGCGCAGCAACATGGCGCCGGACGGCAATCCCTATCTCGTCATGACCTTCGCGATCGTGCTCATCCTCTTCGGCATGAGCGCATTTCTGTACACGGTGGGCATCATCACCGAGTACGTGGTCTCCGGCGAGATGACCCGCGAACGCCGGCGCCGGCGGATGCAGGGGCTGATTGCGGCGCTCGACCGGCACACCATCGTCTGCGGCGCGGGCGAGACCGGCCTGCACATCCTCGACGAACTGGCCAAGACGCACCGGCCCTTTGTCCTGGTGGAGCGGGACGAAGCGCGCGTGCACGAGCTGGAGCTCCGCTACCCCGATCTGCGCTACGTCATCGGCGACGCCACCGACGACGCCACGCTGCACGAAGCGGGGCTGGAGCGGGCCTCCGGCATTGCGCTCGCCCTCCCCGACGAGAAGGACAGCCTCTTCGTGGTGATCAGCCTCGCCCCGTTCAGCCGCGAGCGCGGGGACGCGTTCCGGATTGCGGCGCTCGTCGAGCACTGGGACGAGACCGGCCCCAAGCTGCGCCAGGCCGGCGCGGACGTGGTGATCGGCCCGGCCTACCTCAGCGGCCGGCGGATGGTCTCGGAGATGTTCCGCCCGTCGGTGACCACCTTCCTCGACCAGATGCCCCCCCACGACCGGGCGGGCATGGGCGCGGCGGAGGATTGCTGGATGCGGAAGCGCCAGTACGGGCTG
>CAZKKD010000050.1:0-15172 GCA_964553265.1 uncultured Planctomycetales bacterium
ACGTCGAGCGTGTCGGCGCCGGGGTAGGCAGCCGCATCGATCAGGGGGTAGATCGTCCCGAAGCAAGGGGATGACGGCATCGTGAGCTTCCCTTCTGCACGCAGGCAAGACAGGCGAACCGGTGACCGCAACCAGCCTACCAGTGCCTGCGCACTTGTCATGCGGAAAACGCCGGAGTCGCTTCGAAGAAGGTCTGCGCCCGTCTGCGTCCCAGTCCGCCGGGACGAGGCGGGGCGGCTCCGCAGGGTCAGGCCGTCTGCTCCTGGCAGCGGGCCTGCAGGATGTTCACAAGGTGGCTGCCGACGCGGTTCATGTTGATGAGCGCATTGACGAAGATGACGCCGGCGGCGATGCTGCAGCTTCCGTCCTCGTTGCGCTCTTCGTGGGCCTTGCGAGCGTCCTTTTCGTGCCGCTTCAGCTTCTTGTGGAGCTCCTCGCCCTGCCGGAGCGCGAGGACGGCCTGCTCTTCGCGTTCCTCCTCGCCCCAGTCCGGCAGCGCCTGGAGCGTCCGGGCGGTGTGTCGGAAGAGCTCCTCCAGCGTCTCGTACATGCCGGTCAGGTCGCCTTCCGCCTCGGGCGTGAAGGCATGCTGCTGTTTGCGGCGCCGGCGGGCGAGCTTGAGCATCTGCATCGAATGGTCGCCGACGCGTTCGGCATCGTTCACCGAGTGGAGCAGGTGCGGCAGGATCTGGCTCTGCGATTCGGTCAACGCTTCCTGGCTGAGGTTGGTGATGTAGCCGGTGATGGCGCTCTGAAGCTCGTCGACCTCGTTCTCGTGCGTGCGGATCTCGTCGGCGCGGTCGTCCCACTCCACGTCCTCGGGGCGCATGACGGCCTGGAAGCTCATCTGGTAGGCGGCGTGGCCCTTCTCCAGCATGACGCCGAGTTCGGCCCAGGCCTGCCCGATGGCGATGCCCGGCGCGGTGAGGAGGTGGGGCTCCAGCAGGCGGGTGAGCGCCCCCTGCTTCGGATCGTCCTTTGCAACAATCAGGCGGCAGAGCACTGCGAGTGGACCCACCAGCCAGACGAGTATGAGCGTGCAGGTGACGTTGAAGCCGGTGTGTGCATTGGCCAGGAAGCGGGGCAGGTTCTCGCCGGCATAGGCGTTGCCGGGGGTGAACCGGTCGATGATCTCCATGAAGACGGGGTGCCCGTTCCAGGGGATGTAGAAGAGCACCAGCATGACGACGACCCCGGAGATGTTGAAAAGGACATGGGCGCACGCGGTGCGCTTGGCGGTCTGGGTCGAGCCGATGGAGGCCAGGACCGCGGTGATGGTGGTGCCGATGTTGTCGCCCAGAAGGACTGCCGTTGCCGTGTAGGCGTCGATGAGGTTCGCGCTCGCCATGGCGAGGAGAATGCCGATCGAAGCGCTGCTGCTCTGCACGATGAGCGTCATCAGCGTCCCGGCCAGTACCGCCTTGAAGAGCATGCCGAAGGGGATGAGTTCGCCCGGCGCCGGCGCGCAGGAGAGGCCATCGAAGAAGGCAACGATGGTGTTGGAGTCCTTGAGCGTCTTGAGGGGGCCGCCCATGATGCTCATGCCGAAGAAGAGCAGGCCGAAGCCGATGAGGATCTGCGCCCAGAAGCGGGTGCGGCGCTTGCGCGCCAGGAGCGTGAGCAGCACGCCTACCGCGATCGCCGGAAGCGCAAGGACGCCAAGCTTGAACGAGAGCATCTGTGCCGTCACGGTGGTGCCGATGTTCGCGCCCATGATGACGCCGATGGCCTGCTGAAGCTGCATCAGCCCGGCGTTCACGAAGCCGATGGTCATGACGGAGCACGCCGAAGAGCTCTGGATGAGCCCGGTCGTGACCAGGCCGGCCATGACGGCGAGGAAACGGTTGCGGGTGAGCGCATGAAGCAGCATCCGCAGGCGGTTGCCGGCCACGAGGCTCAACCCCTCGCTCATCAGGCGCATGCCGAAGATGAAGATGGCCAGTCCGCCCAGCACCTCGATGGCGAGCCCCGTCCAGTCCAGGACGAAGAAGCGGGTCGTGAGCGTGGCGGGGTCGTCCTCGTGCTGCCAGCGACGGTCGAGAATGGCGATGCGCATGCGGCCCGGGCCGGCCTTGCCGCCGAGGCGAACCACGGCCTCGGCGCGGCCCTCGGCGTCGGTGCGTTCCGCGGCGCTCAACAGTTCGCCCCGCGCATCGACTTCGAACCGGACCCGGACGTTCTCGGCCGGCGAGCCCGGAGCGGACTCGACGATGACGCCGACCGGATCGGCAAGGGTCTGGCCACCTTCGCCGTCCTGCCGGGCGCCCACGAGGCGCACGCCGGCCAGGAGAGACACGCTGACCGGCTTGATCTCCGGGTTCTCCGGCAGGGAGACCCGGATCCGGTAGAGGCCGGGGATGCGTCCGACGTGCAGCAGGGCCGATGCGTGCCCGCCGGGGTCCGAGCGCGTCGCTTCGGGCTCGATGCGCAGGTCGCCGCCTTCCGGCGCGGACAGGACGGCGAAGGTGACCGGCACGTCGACGGCGACGCGCTTTTCGGTGCCGCCGAAAAGGGTCGGCCGCGAGGTGCCGACGACGAGGGTCCGCAGCGGGACGCTCTCGCCCAGCGGCGCGCAGCGAACCGCGTCGCCGATGATGCTCAGCCTCTTCGGCGGCGCGGGATCGTCATCGCCGCAGCCGGTGCAGAAGAGGAGCAGCAGAAGCGGGATGGTGCTCCAGGCGAAGAGGGACGCGGGATGGCGGACGGGTTCGGCTGGGCGGGTGCGGGTCGGTCGGATCATGGTTCCACAGGCTCCGGCAGATGGATACGGAAGGTGCTGCCCCCGCCGACGCGGCTGTCAACGCTGACGCGGCCGCGGTGCAACAGGGCGATATGCTTGACAATGGAAAGCCCCAGGCCGGTGCCGCCGAGTTCGCGGCTGCGCGACTCGTCGACCCGGTAGAAGCGGTTGAAGAGGAAGGGGAAGTGCTTCTCGGGAATGCCGGGGCCCGCGTCCTGCACTTCGAGGACAATCTCGCCCCCGGCACGGCGGGCCCGCACGGTCACCTCGGCGTCGGGTGGGCTGAACTTGAGGGCGTTGTCGAGCAGGTTCTGCACCGCGATCTCCAGCAGCGGTCGCCGGACCGATGCCACCAGATCGTCCGCGACGTCGATACGCACCTCCACGCTGCTGCGCCCGGTCGTCGGAGCGGTGGCGTCCACGACGCTCTGGACCACGTCGGCCACGGATTCGGGCTGGAGCTCGGCCTGCTCGTGGCTGCCGTCCCGTTCGATGCGGGCGAGTGTGAGCAGGTCGTCGGTAAGCGCTTCGAGTCGGTTGGTGTGCTTGGCGGCGACCTGTAGAAAGCGTTCGGCCTGTTCCGGGTCGTCGCGGTGCATGTCCAGCACGGTCTCCAGCACGCCCTTGATGGCGGTAATGGGGGTGCGGAGCTCGTGGCTGGCGTTTTCGACAAAGGTCCGGAGCGTCATCTTCATCTGCCGGAAGGGCGTCACGTCGCGGAGAACCAGCAGCGCGCCGGCGGTCTCTGCGCCTTCGACGGCGAGGCGCGTGGCGTGGACGTCGAGGACCAGGTCGGGTTCGCCGCGGAGCATGAGTTCCTCCCGCAGCGCTTCGTCGGATTCCAGGACCCGGTCGAGAAGCTGCAGCACGGCTGAACGGCGGATGCGCTCGTGCGCCAGTGCGCCGCGCGCGCCTTTGCTCGGGACGCCCAGGAGGTCGCAGGCGGCGCGGTTGATGAGGAGGATGTGGCAGTTTCCGTCCACGGCCAGGACGCCGTCGCCCATGTTGGCGAGGATGTGCTCGAGTTCGGTACGTTGACGCTCGATGGTCTGCAGCTTCTCGCGGATCGTGTCGCGCATGGTACGCATCGCGTGGGCGAGGGCCTGAATCTCGCGGCTGCCGTCCATGGTAAGGTCGATGTCGAAGCGGCCGCTTTCGAGCGCGCCCGCGGCGTCGCGCAGGCGGGAGAGCGGCCGGAGCAGGTGCCGCGTCAACAGCAGCGTCACCCCCGCCGCCAGAAGGCCGAGGATGAGAATGCCGGTCGTGAACTCCCGCTGGACGTAGGCGAGGATCTGGCCGACATCCTCGACCGGCTTGGAGGCCCGGCTGATGCCGATGAGCCGCTCGTTGTGACGGACCGGGACGGCGACGTAGATAAGCATCCGCTGCCGGGTGGCGCTGTAGCGTTCCGAGCGGCCGATGCCGCCGGCGAAGGCGGTGCGGATCTCGCGGCGGTCGGCGTGGTTCTCCATCGCCTCGGGAAAGGCCTCGGTGTCGCCCAGGACCTCCCCGTCCGGCCGGACAAAGGTGAGCCGCGTGTTCGAGCGGTCGCCGAGCGAGCGCGCCAGAATGTGAACCGCGTCCTTGTCGTCGGCCGCCATCAACGGAGCGGCTGCGTGGGCGGCCAGCATCGCCTCGGTCTCAAGGTGCTCGTAAATCGTTTTCCGGATAGTGGATGCGATGATCCGGTAGCTCTGTACGCCAGCCAGGACGAGCGCCAGGACCGCAGTCAGCGCAATGGTGGGAAAGAGCTGCCAGAAGAGCGGTCGCTGATTCATGGTCGGTCCCCGGAATCCCGCCAGATAGCGCCTGTCCGTAACACGGCACAAACGAAACGCTAACAGGCGACAGGGATCTACCACGCCGGCAGAGCGCCGTCAACGAGAATCGTATGGGCGTGGCGTTCCCGAAAGCGCGGGCGGAACGGGGGCACGGGCGCGGTCAGGCAAGGTGTTCGCAGCGTTCGATCACCGAGTTTTGCAGATCCGCTCCAAGGCGGGTGAACCATTCGCTGTAGCCGCCGATGCGGACAATCAGATCGCTGTGCTGTTCGGGGTGCTGTTGCGCGTCGAGGAGTTCCTGCTGACTGACCACGCTCACCTGCATCTGCATCCCGCCCCGTGCGAAATAGGAGCGGATGAGCGCAACGCCGAGATCCAGGCCGTTCGCGCTGGACAGAAGCGATTGGCCAACCCGGAGGTTGAATACGGGAGTGCCGAGTGCGGCCGAAAGCGGCCGGCTTGCTCCGCCGCAGCTTCCGGACAGAGGGTAAGGCCGCTTGACTGGTGGAACCCGAGGACCGGGCGGTTGTGGCTGCACGGTTCCGCCGGGACGAGGCTGCCCGCATCCGGGATGCGGATCGGGGTGTGCTCGTAGAAGCGACGGAAGGCCCGGCCCCATGCCTGGGGCCGGGGCCGGTGCACCCCCTCCAGGAAGCCGAGGGCCGCGTACTCGCCGAGTTCCAGGAGCAGGCGCCTCCGTTCCGGCGGCAGGAGAGCCCCGGAGTCTTCCGGTGTGTTCGCGGTGGAGCGGGCGGCGAGTGCGGATGGCATGACCGTCCCCTTGCGGTCGGAGGGTCGGCTCTCGTATATCTGTAAGGTACCCGGCGGCTCCCGCATCCGCTTGTATGCCCTTGCGCGATTTTTGCACAGGATTGCGAAGATGACGGAACACGGCCCCCGGAAACACTGTCCACGGCGGCGCCCAAGCACCATTGGACGACGACGGACTGCTTCGCCGCGCCGACGACCGCGCCGCGGAGCTTTGTGCGCCGCGATTATGCGATGGGGATGCACACGCACGATTTCGTGGAGGTGAACGTTGTCCTCGGCGGGGATGGGTACCACTATGTCCCGGGAGGACGGTTCCCCTTGCGATGCGGGGATGCGTTCGTCATTCCGCCGGGACTGGAGCACGGGTACTGGTCGTCGGGCGACCTCGATGTCCGGCATCTCCTGCTGCCGCCGGAGCTGCTGCGGCGGCATGCGCTGGCGCTGCGGGCCTTGCCGGGATATCTCCTGCTCTTCACGGTCGAGCCCTTTTTCCGCCAGGAAGGGGAGTTCCGCTATCGGCTGCGGCTGGAGGGGGACCCGGCCGCGCTGGCGCGGAGGCTGCTGGAGCGGATCGAGGCGGAGGGGCGCTCTCCGGACGAGGCGTCGCGTCTCATCGCCGAACACGAAACGCTGGCGCTGCTGGGTTACCTCTGCCGCTGGTACGCGGTCGCCGTTCCGGCAGCGCAGCAGGTGCGGGGCGACCGCATGGATGCGTTGCGGTCCGTCTTCCGCCTGGTGGAATCACGCTATGCCGAAAAATTGACGCTCGAGGATCTGGCCCGGGCGGCGCATCTGCAGCGGAACCATTTCTGCCGCGTCTTCCGGGCCGCGGCGGGCATGCCCCGATGGCGTACGTCAACCAGGTGCGTATCCGCCATGCCTGCGACCTGCTGCGCCGGACCGATCGCAGCGTGACGGCCATTGCGCAGGATGTCGGTGTTTACGACTCGTCCCATTTCAGCCGGACGTTTTCGTCGCTGGTGGGGGCCTCGCCGTCACGATACCGGAAGCAGGCGGAGGTTTGAGCGGTGTCCTATTCCCGCCGGAGGGCGGCGATGGGGTCGATGCCGGCGGCCTGGGCGGCCGGGTAGGTGCCGAAGACGACGCCGATGGAGACGGCGACGAGAAAGCTGAGCGCCACCGAGACTGGCGTCACCACCGTCAGCATCCCCATCTGGGTCTTGACCGTGAAGGCCATGCCGTAGCCGAGGCCGATGCCGACAAGCCCCCCGATCACTGTCAGCAGCACCGATTCGCTCAGGAACTGCAGCAGGATGTCGCGTTTGCGCGCGCCCAGGGCCCGGCGGACGCCGATCTCCTTGGTACGTTCGTAGACGTTGGCCATCATGATGTTCATGATGCCGATACCGCCCACCAAAAGCGAGATGGCTGCGATGGCGCCGAGGACGATGCTGGCGCGGCGCTGGACGGCTTCGCGTTGCTTCATCAGTTCGTAGGGCACCTGGATCTCGTAGTCGCCGGTCGGGTGCGTCTCGGCCAGATAGGCGCGCAGGCGGGCCGCGGACTGGGTGATCTCCTCGACGCGCCGGACCGCGACGTAGAGATAGTCGGCGTCGACCTTCGTATTCTCGAAACCGCCGGAGCGCATCTCCCGGGCCGCCTCGCCGAAGACGGCGTTGGCTGTCCGGAGCGGGACGAGGATCTGGTTGTCCAGGTCGTAGACGCCGCCGAGCTTCACCCGGTACGGGTTTTCGAAGAGGCCGACCACGCGGAAGGCCCCGGCGCCGATGGGGATGGTCTGGCCCAGCGGATCGCGATGGCCGAAGATGCGGCGCGCCGCCCGGGTGCCGAGGACGCAGGTGGTAAGGAACCGCTCCTCGTCCATCGCTTCCAGAAAGCGCCCCCGGCTGTCGGCCAGGCGGCTGCGGGTGACATCGAGGAACGCCGGCGTGACGCCGAAGACGCGGATGTCGGTCCGCTTGCCGCTGGCGTAGATGCTTTTGCGGGTGTCGCGGACCGGTATGGTGCGGAGGACGTTGTCGAAGACGCGGTCGATGTGCTGAATGTCCCGCTGCGTGACGCCGTACTCCACGGCGGTGTGCCGGCTCTCCTGCGAGACGTCCTGTCCGCTGGTCGGCTGCAGGGAGCGGCTGACGAGCAGGTCCTCGCCCAGCGCCCGGAGCTCCCGGAGGGCTTCCTGCTCGGCGCCGGCGCTCACGGCCATCATGCCCACAACCGCCCCCACGCCGAAGATGACGCCGAGCGCGGTCAGGAACGAGCGGAACGCGTGCGTGCGGAGGTTGAGAAGCGCAATGGCCAGCGTGCGGGCGAAGGTCATGAAGCGGTCACCCTTCCGTCGTGGAGCTCCACGGTACGCTCCACCCGATCCCGGTAAGCCGGATTGTGGGTGACGAGGATGATGGTCCGCCCCTGGCTGCAGAGGCGGTCGAAGATGGCGAGCACCTCTTCGCCGGTCTGTTCGTCCAGGTTGCCGGTCGGTTCGTCGGCCAGCAGGATGGCCGGGTCGTTGGCGAGTGCGCGGGCGATGGCGACGCGCTGGCACTGCCCGCCGGAGAGCTCGGCCGGCCGGTGGTGGGTGCGGTCGGCGAGGCCGATTTCGGCCAGGAGCGCATGGGCGCGCTCCCGCATTTCGGCGGGCGATAGCCCGGCGTATTGCATCGGGACGCAGACGTTGTCGAGGACCGTCAGGTGATGGAGCAGGTTGAACGACTGGAAGATGAAACCGATTCGACGGCAGCGGACGGCGCTGCGCTCGTCGTCGTCGAGGCCGGCGACGTCATGCCCTTCCAGGAGGTACGCGCCGTCGGTGGGATGATCCAGCATGCCGAGGAGGTTGAGCAGCGTCGACTTGCCCGAGCCCGACGGTCCCATGATGGCGGTGAAGCGGCCCTCCTCGAAAGCGAGGTCGGTCGGGCGCAAGGCCTCGACGGCGGTCTCGCCGTGACCGTACACCTTGCGGATGCCGCGAAGTTCGATCAGGGCCGTTGCGGTCATGACTGCGGTTCTTCGTCCTCGGGACGGTAGAGGAGCACCTCGTCACCCTCTTCGAGTCCGCGGTTGATGACGACGTAGTGCAGGCTCGACTCGCCCACCTCGACGGCGCGCTCCTCCCAGCCGCCGAGCGTGCGCACCCGGCAGTAGGTGTCGCCTTCCCGGTTGTAGACCGCTTCGATGGGGACGAAAAGGACATCCTTGACCGTCTTGACGATGATCTCCACCTCCATGGTAAGGCCCGGCATCAGGTCCGGGTGGGTGTCGTCGGTGGCGATCTCGGTGGGGTAGACCTTGGGGCTGTTCTTGTCCCACCAGATGGTGTGGCTCGGCATGGGCGCGATCTCGCTGACCGAGCCGTCCAGCACCAGATCGGGAATGGCGGCCGAGCGCAGGCGCACCGGCAGGCCCTCTTCCACGAGGGAGCGGTACTCTTCGGGGATGTCGACGTTGACAAGGAACTGCGAAAGATCGGGGATGTAAGCGACGACCTCGTTGGGGCGGACGGTGGTGCCGACCTCCATCTCCTTGGGCTGTTGCCAGCGGCGGCCGCGATCGGGCTGCCCGAGGTTGACGATGCCTGCGACGGGGGCGACAATCTCCAGCCCATCCAGATCTTTGCGCAAGCGCTTGAGATCGAGTTCTTTCTGTTTGATCTGGTTCTGGATGTTACGAATCCGCTGTTCTTCCTTGACGATGTTGCCCTCCGCATCGGCGATGGCCTTGCGGAAGTCGAGTTCGGTCTTGGCGGCTGCTTCGCGGAGACTCCGCAGCTTCTGCGGGTGGTCGTACTGGCGGAAGGCCCGCAGGTCCTGCTGCGCCTTCTCCAGGGCGCGTTCGGCCTCCAGGACTTTCTGCTCGTTTTGCTCGACAGCGTCGCGCAGTTTCTCCCGCTCGGTATCGTCTTCCCATTCCGCGTCCCACAAGTTGTTGCGCGCCTCGGCCAGCTTGTCCCAGGCGTTCCGGAGGTTGCCTTCGGCATCGGTGATGCCCCGGTCGAGCTGTTTGCGCTTGCGGGGCGCCTCCAGGTCGACGTATTTCTTGAGCGCCTCGCGTGCGTTGCGCAGGCTGTCGGCGGCGCTGCGGATGCTGCTCAGGTTGGCGGCGCGGCGCATCTGCAGGTCCTGCTGGGCAAGGACGAGGTCCTTCTTCGCCTCGTCAATTTCGAGGACCAGATCCTCCTCAGCCTTTTCGATCTCATCGGCGGCGAAGCGCATGATGGGGTTGCCCGGTTCGACCGGCGTCTTGTCCTTGACGATCCAGTTGATCTCCAGCTTGTAGCGTCCCGAGGCGTCGGGGCGGAGGTCGTGGCGCTTGATCGCGTCCAGGCTTCCGTTCTGCACGACCGTAACGTCGAAGGAGCCGCGCACCACCGTGTGAAGGCGGTCGGCGTCGGTAGGGCCGCCCTTGTCGACGGGCCGTGAGCGGTGCCAGACATAGGCGCCGCCCCCTCCGGCCAGCAGCAGGAGGATCAGTAGAATGCGCAGCGGTCGGAAGCGTTGCTTCGGGCCGCTCACCACTGGCCGTCCCGGCGGAGCATGCGGAGGTCATCCATGATGCGGGCCTTGGGGGACCGTTCGGCTTCCGCGTCGATGCGCTCGATCTCCTGCTGGACGGGCGCGGGCGTTTCGTCGGGCCGGTGGATCACCACATCGCCGACCCGCGCCTCGTCCAGGACGCGGATGGTGAGGAAGATGACCAGCTGCGACTGGATGGTCTCCTGGAACGATCCGCGGAACAGGTGCCCGAGGACCGGGATGGAGCCGACCACCGGTACGCGTCGCTGGTCGGTGCGTTCCTCGCTGCGCAGGAGGCCGCCGATGCTGATGATCTGCTCGTCCATCACTTCCAGCTCGGTATTGGCGTTGCGGACCGCGACGATGGGGTTGGCCACGCCGTTGCCGGAGTTGGTGTAGCCGGTGACGGTGCTGACCTCGGGTGCGACGCTGAGGCGGACGCGGTCTCCGGCAATCATGATGGGCCGCACCTTCAGCTTGATGCCGACCGTCTTGAAGACCGTGTTGGTGCTGATCGACCCGCTCACCACGGTTTCCTGCTGGATGGGAATCTCCTCGCCGGTGACGATGCTGCCTTCCACGCCGCGCTGGAGGATCAGGTTCGGGGCGGAGAGAATCTTCGCCCGCCCGTTGCTCTGCAGGTAGCGGATGAAGGTTTCGACAATGTTGCCGTGCCCCTTGTTGTTGGTGCTGACATAGGGGCGGAACGTGAAGAGCCCGCCCTGCGACTCCAGGCGCGCCGGGCCCGGGCTGGTGAGCGTGGCGAGCACCTTCTTGACAAAGACGTCGTTGCCTGCCGGGAGGTGCTCGAAAAAGCTGCTCACGTCCTTCTCGAAGTCGCTGTCGATGGTGAGCTCCACAACGCGAGCTTCGACAAGCACTTGCGGGACGCGGCGGTCTACCCGTTCGGCGATGCGCTTGAGGAGCGGAATGCGGCTCTTTACATCCGAAATGACCACAAGGTCCGCTTCGTCACTGGCAGCCACGTTGCCGCCGGAGGAGATGAAGTCCTCCATCAGCCGTTCCAGCGTCTCGCCGCGGATGTGCTTGCACTCGTAGACAAACACCTCCTGCTCCTCGTCCGCTTCCAGGCCGAGCGCGTCGACGAGGCGATCGTATTCTACGGGCTCGGAAGAGGTCGAGGGTGTGGAAACGGGTGGCGCCGGCGAAGCTCCTGCGGCTTGCGCGGGCGCGGCGCCCGCTGCCCTTTGACCGCCGGCTCGCTGCGATCCATCGCCTTGCTCGCCGGCGACAAGGGAACCGACGTCGATGCAGACACCGACCATCAACGTGGCGAGGAGAAGGACGTAAGCGCGTTGCGAATGCCCGGCGCGCTGAGCAACTGGAGAGGATGGCGACGTGCGGTGTTGGCCAAAGCGAAGGTGCATAGGTTTTTTCCCGAATGAGGCGCGCGTATCACAGGGATGCGCCAGAGATAGTGCACTTGTCCCAATGGTATCCTCATGTTATCGGGATGCGCCCCCCTGTCAATCCGTGGCGTCGGGTTTCTTTCCGGTCGAGCTCTTCGACGCGCGCCGGGCACATGGAGTCGACATGATCCCGCGTAACCATTCGGCTGGAGAGGGCTCTATTCCAAGGGGGGGAATGACGCCAGCCCGGAATTGTGGAGGTAGAAGGCAATGAATGATGAATGCATGAATCGTGTCCGTTACAAACTGAGCGATGTCGACGGGGCGCTGCACTTCGTCGAATTCGGTGTTGAGGGCGGATTGGCGTGTGAGGGTGCCGGCGAAGCGCTGAAGGACTACCTGACCAGTCGGCCCCTGAGCGAGCTTGACCCTGACGCGATCCGGGCCTATGCGTGCCCGGGCAGCGGGGAGTGCATGCAGGCGATTGCGAAGCTGGTGGAGGAAAGCCAGGGCCTGTTCGCGCCACGAAGCAACGGAACTCCTTGATGCTAAAGATTTAAGGACGCGTCCTAAGGGGCTTTCCGGGATGAATTCGGCCGCTCGCGGATGTAGGCATTCATGCGCGTGCGGTCGTTCACCTCCATCCGGACGATCTCGACCCCGATGCCGTTGGGGCCCTTGCCCACCCAGCGCACCACCCCGTCGATGGCCACTTTGGTGGTTGCGCTCTTCTTTTCGCTGACCAGGTGAAGGTCGAATGAAACGGATTCGCCGACCGAAAACGTCATGTGGGTCTCGATAAAAACACCCCCGAGGGAGACGTTGGACGTTACGCCAACAACTTCCGCCCTCTTGCGAAAATGGGCAATCAGGCGCGCGGGGATGCGCCGGTATTCGCGTCGATCGTCGTGGGGCAGGGAAGGGAGCGCGTCTTCGGTACAGAAGGGTTTTCCGCTGTCGGACATGGTGGTCGTGCCTCTTCGCTGGTGTCGGCGGCGCGCGCGGATGCGTCACCGCCGCGTAGTCGGCCTCTCGCTTTTCCCTTGGAGAAGGTACACCACGACTGCACGGCTTGCACGAAGCGAGTGGGAATTTATCGAGGAATCTTTCAAAAATGCATACTCCCAACCCCAAACCATAAAAAATGGGACTTTCGAGGCGGATGCAATGAGGGCGTTCCGGAGCAGGGCTGCAGACCGGATGCGCGCTTTGTCTTCCTGCGAGAAACCGGAGGAGAATGTGCGCCGACGCCTGATCGCGCTCTGAGGCGCACCTCGAATCGAGATTGCGAGGAGGAAACTTCATCAACGTTGGCCGGAATGGAGATTCCCGGAACGTTAATCTGTTCAACAGGTTGCAGGGCCATGTGACGGCTTGTTCGCGGGTTGTCCACCGCGCGCCATCATGAAAAATGGCATTGCGTGGTCAAGTCGTCCCAGAGCCGACCGTTAACAGGGCCGAGGAAAAAGGCACTCTGTGGGCGCAGAGATAGATTCGTTTGTGAGGTACTTGAGAAGACAGGAGGCAACAGATATGTGGCGCCTGTAACAGGGCGCAAAATTCAGGGGAGGCCCTCCCGGTTAGGGGCCGGCCGGCACGGATGCCGGCGCATATCGTTTTCACGGAGGAAAACGCGATGAGCATGGTCATCAACCACAATATCTCTGCGATCAACACGCAACGGAATCTGCAGTCCTCGAACCGCGCACTTGGCAAGTCCCTTCAGAAGCTGTCGAGCGGATACCGCATCAACACCGGTGCGGATGGCCCCGCCGACCTGATCATCTCCGAAAAGCTGCGTTCCCAGACCGTCGGCCTGCAGCGCGCTGTGCGCAATACGCAGGAGGCGAGCAATGTCATCGGCATTGCCGAGGGCGCCCTGAACGAGATGAACGCCATCCTCAAGACGATGCGCCAGCTCGCGCTGCACGCGGCGAACAGCGGCGTCACCTCGCCGGACCAGATCGCCGCCGACCAGGCCGAGGTGGACAGCTCCATCCAGACCATCGACCGCATCGCCAACACGACCAAGTACAGCGACCAGATGCTGTTGAACGGCAACAAGGCGATCCTGTACAACCGAGACACGAACGTCGGCAACCAGCTCCTGGACACCACCTACACGCGGATCGACCAGATCTTCAAGCGTGAGAACGTGACCGAGACCTTCGTCTACAGCGGTGGCACGCTGTACGATGATTCGGCCAACATGACGACCCAGGCGACGCGTGGCTTCTTCGAGGCCGGCGCCACGGACCTGAGCCGGGAGGAGATCGACCGCCATTCGAACGAGATCTCTTCGGATCAGTCGTTCGTCCTCACCGGCTCCCAGGGCGCCCGCCAGTTCGACTTCTCCGAAGGGACGCACCTGAGCGCCATCGCCGACGCCATCAACAACGTGGCCGATTCGACCGGCGTCAGCGCCAACGTGACCTTCGCCGCCGCCGGCGTGACGCTGCGCACCGGCGACGTTGAGAACGACACGGCACTCGTCTCCAACACCAGTGGCAGTGACGCGGCGGTCAACGGCGCAGGCACCAACGCGCTCGTCGGCGGTGCGGCCGACAGCCTGGAGCAGTCGGCCCTGATCTTCGGGCAGGAGTCGGCGGCCAACCGCATTACGGACATCACGTGGGACGACGATGTGGTGCTCGGGAAGCACACCGACGGGCACGGCCGCGTCTACGTCGATGTCGACGGGACGCTGGGCGGCAACATCACCGTGAAGCTGTACCGTGCCGCCAAGCAGGACGACGGCGCCTACCGCGAGCAGGACCTGATCGCCGAAGGGACCGCCACCGGTGCGAACGCCACACTCGTGCTTGGGGAACGGAACGACTCGGGCGTCAGCGCGCGGATGACGCTGGCTGGCAACGGTTTCAACGCCCTGGACGACGAGGTCGTGGTCCTGACGCACACGGTCGACCGGCAGTCCGCCGCCCGTGCGGCCCAGGTGCACGTCGCGCTGGACGGACAGGACGGCTTCACCCTGCAGGCGGACGGCGCCAGCACGCCGGAAGTGGCCGGCTTCGGCGGCAACGACGTCAGCTTTGAAGTCGTCGAACCCGACGCGGCGAGCCAGAGCCTGGGCATCACCGTCACCGGCCAGCACATCACTGTCAGCCTCGCCACCGACGCCAACGGCGACCTGGACGACACGGCGAACACCGTGGCCAATATCGTGGCGGCCATCAACGCGGACAGCCAGGCGGGCGCGCTCGTCACCGCGACCGCAGATGCCGGAAGCACGAACACGGTGGGCATGACCGGCCGGTCCGCCGCCTTCCTGTCCGGCGGGCTGGATGCGGAAGAAGCCATCAACATCGACAGCCAGGCGTCGGTCTACAACCACGTGGCCGTCAACGGCGCCGAGATTGGTGAAAACACCGACGATAGCGGCAACCTGTACGTGCGCGTCGTGGACACCAACGGATCGGTCGCTGGCGTGCAGGCCATCCGTGTCTACAAGAGCCTCGACATGTCGGCCGATACCATGGTCGCGGAGTGGGACAGCGGTGCGGCCGCCGGGCTCAGCGCGGCCGATAGCACCCTCTACCTGGACGAGGTGAACAATTCGGGCCTGCGCATCGCCATGAACGTCGACGGTGCGTCGATCGTGGGCGGCGACAGCACCTGGAGCTTCCAGCAGGGGCTGCGCATCTACGCCGACGACTACGGCGCCCAGAACTATGTCCGCGTCCAGCAGCAGGAAGGAAAGCTGTTCGACTACTACAGCCCGGCCAGCTCGGAAGCGGACACGCACGGCTACGTCAACCTCGACTCCGCTGGAGGCAGTTCGACCGCCGAGAGCCGCGGCAGCGGCGCGGTGGTCAGCGTCACCGGGCAGGAACTCTTTACCGCTGGCCTGACGGCCGAAGCGGCGACGCGCGACTTCCCGGGCCACATTGCCCTCCCGCAGGGCGAGCTGGGGCAGACCACCATCGCCCCGGTCCGGCCTGGTGACGGTCGGTCCGCCGCCCACCACCGGCCGCTCGGCGCGCGCCCGCCGCAAGAGCGCCG